>NZ_JBHWIE010000251.1:0-10401 GCF_042732085.1 Actinosynnema sp. NPDC059797 | reverse complement strand
GCCCAAGATCTGCCTGGAGCTGGGTCGCGGCGTGCTGGGCCAGATCGGGCACACCCAGCCGCGCCGGCTGGCCGCCCGCACGGTCGCCGAGCGCGTCGCCCAGGAGCTGAACACGCCGCTGGGCAGCGCGGTGGGCTACAAGGTCAGGTTCACCGACCAGTCCGGCGACGACACCCTGGTCAAGCTGATGACCGACGGCATCCTGCTCGCCGAGCTGCAGACCGACCGGATGCTGTCGCGCTACGACACGATCATCATCGACGAGGCCCACGAGCGCAGCCTCAACGTCGACTTCCTGCTGGGCTACCTCAAGCAGCTGCTGCCCCGCCGCCCGGACCTCAAGGTCGTCATCACCTCGGCCACCATCGACCCCGAGCGGTTCTCCCGCCACTTCGGCGACGCCCCGATCATCGAGGTCTCCGGCCGCACCTACCCCGTCGAGGTCCGCTACCGCCCGGTGGTCGACCCCGACGACCCGAACGCCGACCCCGACCGCGACCAGACCCAGGCCATCTGCGACGCCGTGCGCGAGCTGCAGGCCGAGGGCCCCGGCGACGTGCTGGTGTTCCTGTCCGGCGAGCGCGAGATCCGCGACACCGCCGACGCCCTGGCCGCCCTGGACCTGAGGAACACCGAGGTCCTGCCGCTGTACGCGCGGCTGTCGTTCGGCGAGCAGCACCGGGTGTTCCAGCCGCACGGCGGCCGCCGGGTGGTGCTGGCCACCAACGTCGCCGAGACGTCGCTGACGGTGCCCGGCATCAAGTACGTCATCGACCCCGGCACGGCCCGCATCTCCCGGTACAGCCACCGGCTCAAGGTGCAGCGGCTGCCCATCGAACCGATCTCCCAGGCCTCGGCCAACCAGCGCAAGGGCCGCTGCGGCCGCGTGTCCGAGGGCATCTGCGTCCGCCTCTACAGCGAGGACGACTTCGACGCGCGACCGGAGTTCACCGACCCGGAGATCCTGCGCACCAACCTCGCCTCGGTCATCCTCCAGATGACCTCGATCGGCCTGGGCGACATCGCCGCGTTCCCGTTCATCGACCCGCCAGAGTCCCGCAACATCGCCGACGGCGTGCAGCTGCTCCAGGAGCTGGGCGCGATCGTGCCCGGCGAGCAGAAGCTCACCCCGCTGGGCCGCAAGCTCGCCCAGCTGCCCGTCGACCCGCGCCTGGCCCGCATGGTCGTCGAAGCCGACCGCAACGGCTGCGTCCGCGAGGTCATGGTCATCGCCGCCGCGCTGTCCATCCAGGACCCGCGCGAGCGGCCCAGCGACAAGCAGCAGGCCGCCGACGAGCAGCACGGCCGGTTCGCCGACCCGGACTCGGACTTCGTCGCCTACCTCAACCTGTGGCAGTACCTGCGGGAGCGGCAGAAGGAGCTGTCGAGCAACCAGTTCCGCAAGCTGTGCCGCGCCGAGTTCCTCAACTACCTGCGCGTGCGCGAGTGGCAGGACGTCTACCAGCAGCTGCGGCAGGTCGCCAAGACGTTGGGCGTGCACGTCAACGACCAGCCCGCCGACCCGCGCAACGTCCACGTCTCGCTGCTGTCGGGCCTGCTGTCCCACATCGGGCTCAAGGACGTGCCCAAGCGCGAGCCCGGCAAGCGCGCCGCCACCGAGTACCTCGGCGCCCGCAACGCCAAGTTCGCGATCTTCCCCGGCTCCGCGCTGTTCCGCAAACCACCCCAGTGGGTCATGGCCGCCGAGCTGGTGGAGACCTCGCGCCTGTGGGGCCGGATCGTGGCCCGGATCGAGCCCGAGTGGGCCGAGAAGCTGGGCGGGCACCTGGTCAAGCGCACCTACAGCGAACCGCACTGGGACGCCCGGCGCGGCGCGGTCGTGGCCCTGGAGAAGGTCACCCTCTACGGCGTGCCCGTGGTGACCTCCCGCAAGGTCGACTACGGGCGCATCGACCCCGCCCTGTCGCGCGAGCTGTTCATCCGCCACGCCCTGGTGCAGGGCGAGTGGACCACCCACCACGAGTTCGCCCGCCTCAACCGCGAGCTGCTGGCCGAGGTCGAGGAACTGGAGAACCGCGCCCGCCGCCGCGACATCGTGGTCGACGACGAGGTCGTCTTCGACTTCTACGACCAGCGCGTGCCCGCCGACGTCGTCTCCGCCCGCCACTTCGACTCCTGGTGGAAGAAGGCCCGCCGCGACCGGCCCGACCTGCTGACCTTCGACAAGGCGATGCTGGTCAACGACCGCGTCGGCGTCACCCCCGACGCCTACCCCGACCAGCTGAGCCGGGGCGGGCTGAGCCTGCCCCTGACCTACCGGTTCGAACCGGGCGCCCCGGTCGACGGCGTCACCGTGGCCCTGCCGCTGCCCGCCCTGACCGCGCTGCCGGACGACTCGCTGTCCTGGCAGGTGCCCGGGATGCGCACCGAGCTGGTCGTGTCGCTGATCCGGTCGCTGCCCAAGCCGATCCGCCGCAACTTCGTGCCCGTGCCCGACGTCGCCGCCGCGGCCCTGCACGGCATCGACCCCGACGAGCCGCTGCTGCCCGCCCTGGAGCGCGAGCTGCGCCGGCTCACCGGCGTGGTCGTGCACCGCGACGACTGGCAGCTCGCCCAGGTGCCCGAGCACCTCAAGCTCACCTTCCGCGTGCTGGACGAGGACGGCCGCGAACTGGCCACCGGCAAGGACCTGGCCGCGCTCAAGGCCAGGCTGCGCGGTCAGCTGCGGGAGTCCCTGGCCGCCGCCGCGAGCAACCTCGCCCGCACCGGCGTGACCCGCTGGGACATCGGCGACCTGCCGCGCACCGTGCAGCGCCGCCGCTCCGGCATCGTGGTCACCGCCTACCCCGCGGTGGTCGACAAGGGCGACTCGGTGGCCGTGGAGATCCTGGACACGCCGGGGCGGCAGCGGCAGGCCATGTGGCGCGGCACCCGCCGGCTGCTGCTGCTCACCGTGCCCTCGCCGGTCAAGTCGCTCCAGCGCGGCCTGAACAACGCCGAGAAGCTCGCCCTGACCCGCAACCCGCACGGCGGCGTCGCCCCGCTGCTGGCCGACTGCATCTCCGCCGCCGCGGACAAGCTGCTGCGCGAGCACGGCGGCCCGGCGTGGAACGAGCAGGACTTCGCCGAGCTCGCCGAGCACGTCCGCCGCGGCCTGGGCGAGACCACCTTCGACGTGGTGCACCAGGTGCGGCGCGTGCTGGAGGCCGCCCAGGACGTGGAGCTGCGCATCGGCGCGGTGCGCGGCGCGGTGTTCGACGAGTCCCTGGCCGACGTCCGCGCCCAGCTCGCCGGCCTGGTGCACCCGGGTTTCGTCACCGAGGCGGGCGCCGACCGGCTCGCCGACGTGCACCGCTACCTCCAGGGCATCGCCCGCAGGCTGGAGAAGCTGCCGCACAACCTCGACCGCGACCGCGAGTGGATGGACCGCGTCCACGACGTCCACGCCGAGTACCGGGAGCTGCGCGCCTCCCTGCCCGCCGACGAACCGCACGAGGAGCTGGACGAGGTGCGGTGGATGATCGAGGAGCTGCGGCTGAGCTACTTCGCCCAGACCGTCGGCACCCGCTACACCGTCTCCGACAAGCGGATCTACAAGGCCCTGGACGCCGTGCCGCGCTGACCGACCCCGGACGGCCCCGGCGGCCGGTCGTCGCACGACCAGGTGGACCCGTTAACTCGCCCGAGTGGACTGCCGACCGCCGACCGGGACGCCCGGGGCCACCGTGCCACGCTGGTGGCACCGGGGGAGGATCGAGGAGGCTGCCTTGAGGAAACCGACTTCTCTGCTGGTCGCCGCGACGGCGACCGGGGTGCTCATGACCGCCGTCGCGGCCCCGGCGAACGCGGAGATCAAGTCGACCTGCAACGGCAAGGTCTGCTTCGCCGCCGACGTCTACTACCAGGCGGGTGACAACAACGTGCTGGTGAGCACCGGCACCGTCTCGTTCACGGACGGGATCGCGCGCTACCCCGTCATCTTCATCAAGAACCACCGCTGGCCCGGTAGCAAGGCCGTCACCGAGTACAAGGCGAACATCAACACGAAGTACCCGAAGGGCACGCTGGTCTGCGGCGACCAGAGGAACGGCACCAACGCGGCCTGCGTCACCCTGCGAGGGGTAGGAACCGAATACGCCAGAAACGGGCCGCGCCTGACGTAGTCGCTGGTCCCGAGCAGGTCCGTGTAGCGGTGCGGTCGCTGGCTAAGGTGTGCGTGTCTGGTCGGTGATCTTGCTGGGGTGTCGGGTTGGCGTCGATCGATCGCACGGCGTACCCGCGGTTCAAGCGTGCGGTGTCGGCGCGGGAACTGGCTGAGGCGTTCACGCCCACCCCGGACGAGGTGTCGTGGGCGCGCGGCAGGACGCAGTCCGAGTCGCATCTGCTGGCGCTGATGGTGCGGTTGAAGTGCTATCAGCGGCTGGGCTACTTCGCGAAGCTCGACGACGTGCCAGCCGTGGTGGTCGACCACGTGCGCGGTGTGCTGGAGCTGGCGGAGTCGGCGCCGGCGGGGACCGACGCGGAACGTACGGCGAAGCGGCATCGGCAGTTCGTGCGGGACCGGCTCGGTGTGAAGTACGAGGCGGCACGGGTGCGGGAGGTGGCCGAGCAGGCCATCCGCGCGGCGGTGCAGACGAAGGACAACCCGGCCGATCTGATCAACGTGGCGCTGGAGGAGCTGGTCCGGCAGCGGTGTGAGTTGCCCGGCTACACGACGCTGGACGCGATGGCGGCGACGATCCGCGCGGAGGTCAACAGCGGGTTCTTCGCGATGGTGGCGTCGCGACCGGACCGGGTCGAGCTGGCGCGGCTGGAACGGTTGCTGGTGGTGGATCCGGCGACGCGGCGCAGCGAGTTCGATCGGATCAAGTCGCCGGCGCAGGCGGCGACGCTGGGCAAGTTCAAGCAGCGGTTGGCGCACTTGCAGGCGCTGGACGTGATCGGCCCGACCGAGCGGTGGCTGGACGGGGTGCCACCGGGCAAGGTCTCCCACTTCGCTGGCGAGGCGCGTGTCGCGAACGTGGACGACATGCGCAAGACCGGCGAGGCCAAGCGGCTGACTTTGCTGGTCAGCCTGGTGCACCAGCAACGGGTCGAGGCCCGCGACGAGGTCGTCACGATGTTCTGCAAGCGCATGGCCGCCTTGCACAAGAAAGGCAGGGAGAGGCTGGAGGAGCTGCGCGAGGCGCACCGTGCGGAGTCCGAGCGGCTGATCGGCGTGTTCGGTGAGGTCCTGGCGGGTGCCCGCGAGGCCACCACCGTGCCCGACACCGGCCCCGGCGGTGTGACGGGTGGTCCGGGCACGGACGCCGAGGTCGCCGAGCGGGCGGGCCGGCTGCTCCTCAAGACGCTGGACGCCGCGGGCGGGGTCGAGATGCTCTCGGCGGCGCACGAGGCGGTGTCGGCCTATCACGGCAACAACTACCTGCCGCTGCTGGAGAGCTTCTACCGCTCGCACCGGTCGGTGTTGTTCACGCTGGTCGACGCGCTGGAGATGACCCCGACGACGGCGGATCGCAGTGTGCTGGACGCGGTGGAGTTCATCCGGGTCAACCGGGACCGGCGCAGCGATTGTATCCCGGAATCCACGGTGCACACCGTGGAGGGTCGGCAGGTCACCGTGGCGGTCGATGTCGACGCGTTCGCCACGGTGGCGTGGCGCAAGGTGCTGCGGCACCGGGACCGGCCGGGGATGCTCGCGCGCCGGCACCTGGAGGTGTGCGTGTTCTCTTACCTCGCCGCGGAGCTGCGCTCGGGGGACATCGCGGTGGCCGGGTCGGATTCCTACGCCGACCTGGGCGCGCAGCTGATGTCGTGGGACGAGTGCCTGCCGTTGGCGGTGCAGTTCTGCGAGCAGGCCGGAATCCCGACCGACGCCGGCGAACTGGTCGACCACTACCGGCGCGAGCTCACCGCCACCGCGGCGCGGGTGGACGCCGGGTATCCGGCTAACACCGACCTGGTGTTGGGGGAGGGCCGCCCGGTGCTCAAGCGGCGCAAGAGCGCCGACCGGCGGCCGTCGGCGCTGGCCCTGGAGCAGGCGATCCACCAGCGGCTGCCCGAGCGCAGCCTGCTCGACATCCTCACCCGCACCGCCTATCTGACCGGCTGGCACCGTCACCTCGGCCCGGCCTCAGGATCGGATCCGAAGATCCGCGGCGACGTGCTCGGGCGGTATGTGCTCACCGCCTACGCCTACGGAGCGAACCTGGGCGCGGCGGAGGTCGCCCGGCACATGCGCGGCCAGGTCAGCGCGCACGAGCTGTACACGGCCGGGAACAAGCACTCCACCGCCGACAAGGTCCACAAGTGCTCGGCGGACGTGATCAACGCGTTCACGGTGCTCGACGTGGCCGGGGTGTGGGGTGACGGTCAGGTCGTGGCCGTGGACGGCTCGCAGATGGACACCTGGGAGAACAACCTGCTCGCCGAGTCGCACATCCGCTACGGCGGCTACGGCGGGCTGGCCATGAGGTTCGTGTCCGATTCCTACATCGCGCTGTTCAGCCACTTCGTCCCCTGTGGGGCGTGGGAGGCCGTCTACATCATCGACGGGTTGCTGCACAACGACTCCAACGTTCAGCCGGACACCATCCACGCCGACACCCAGGGCCAGTCGCTGCCGGTGTTCGGGCTCGCGGCGCTGCTGGGCTTCGAGCTTCTGCCAAGGATTCGCAACTGGCACGACCTGAACTTCTACCGGCCGGATCCGGCGGCACGGTACGCCCACATCGACACGTTGTTCGGCGACAACGCCATCGACTGGGACCTCATCGCCAAGCACTGGACGGACCTGCTGCGCACGTCGATCTCGATCCGCGAGGGGCGGGTGTCGTCGGTGACGCTGCTGCGCCGCCTGGGCAACCACTCGCACAAGAACCGCCTGTACCGGGCGTTCCGGGAACTCGGCCGCGTCATCCGCACCGTCACGCTGCTGAGGTTCCTGTCCGAGCCGGGTCTGCGGGAGCAGATCACCGCGATCACGAACAAGGCCGAGGCGTTCCACGGCTATGCGGAATGGCTGATGATCGGCGGCAAGCTCATCGGCCACAACGACCCCGACCACCAGGAACGCGTGATCAAGTTCAACGAGCTGATCGCCAACTGCGCGATCTACTCCACCGCGCTGGACCTCACCGACGTGGCCAACCAGCTCGCCGGCGAGGGCTACCCGGTCGACCGCGACGACCTGGCCACCGTCACCCCGTACATCCAGCACACCATTCGCCGCATGGGCGACCTGGTCCTCGACCTCGCGCCACCGGAGGAAACCCCGGCCACGCGGCTGGATCTGGAACCACGGGTGCTCTTCGCCGCCCGCACGTGACGTGTGAGGCGTCATCGGGGTGTCAGGGGCGGGGCGTCGGTCGCCTGTCGGCGGCGCGGGGTCCGGTGGCCCGGCGTCCGGGCCGGTGGAGCCGTCGTTGTGCGGGTGGGCCGATGCCGGTCGGGTGAATTTCGCCGGCGCCGGCCGGCGCAGTGGCGCGGCGGTGCCACGCTGTGCTCCATCGGCCGGCGACCGGACCGGGAGGTGGCCTTCGGTGGTGACGCCCGAGCTGCGGCAGCCCGACGACCCCGCGTCGCAGGCCCCTCCGCCCGAGGCTGGCGGCGACGGCACGGCGCGGGTCCGCAACTCGGTGTCGGGGACCGTGGGTGTGGTGGTGCAGGCCGGTGTGGTGCACGGTGACGTGTCGCTGCACGCAGCGCCGCTGCCGCCCGCGCCGGTGGTGCCGCGGCAGTTGCCCGCCGCGCCGGCCTCGTTCGCCGGGCGCAGCGCCGAGCTGGCCCGGCTGGACCGCGTGCTGACTGCCACCACAGCGCCCGCCGACCCGGCGGGTGCGAGGCAGGGCGCGACGGTGCTGGTGTCGGCGATCGGCGGGGCCGGGGGCATCGGCAAGACCTGGCTGGCGCTGGCGTGGGCGCACCGGCGGCTGGAGCGGTTCCCCGACGGGCAGCTGTTCGTCGACCTGCACGGCTTCAGCCCCACCGGCGAGTCGGTGCGGCCGGCGATGGCGGTGCGCGGGTTCCTCGACGCCCTCGAAGTCGACCCGAACCGCATCCCCGCCGACCTCGACGCCCAGGCCGCGCTCTACCGCAGCCTGGTGGCCGGGCGGCGGATGCTCATCGTGCTGGACAACGCCGCCACCAGCGACCAGGTCGCCCCCCTGCTGCCCGGCTCGCCGTCCTGCACCGTGCTGGTCACCGGCCGTCACCGGCTGGCCTCGCTGATCGACCGGCACGGCGCCCGCCACCTGCCCCTCGGCGCCCTGACCCACGAGGAGGCCCGCGGCCTGCTGGCCGCCCGCCTGGGCGCCGACCGCGTCGCCGCCGAACCCGAGGCCGTGGACGAGCTGATCAGGCTGTGCGGGGGCCACCCACTGGCGCTGTCGATCACCGCGCGCACCGCCGAACCCCACCCCGACATCGCGTTGGCCGAGACCGCCGCCGAACTGCGCGACCTCGACCTGGAGGCGCTCGACCACGACACCGACCCGGCCGCCAGCCTGCCCACGGTGCTGTCCTGGTCCCTGCGCCACCTCACCGACACCCAGCGCACCGTGTTCGCGCTGCTGGGCATCGCCCCCGGCCCCGACACCACCCCGCCCGCCACCGCCGCCCTCACCGGCCTGCCCAACCGCCTCGCCCGCAAGATGCTGGCCGCGCTGGAAAACGCCTCGTTACTCGACCGCCAGCCGGGCGGCCGGTACGCGATGCACGACCTGGTCCGCGCCTACGCCGCAGACACCGCCCGCACCACCCTGCCCGACGATGTACGGGAGACGGCCCTGACCCGGGTGATGGACTTCCACCTGCACACCGCCCACGCCGCCGACCGCCTTCTGCAACGCCACGGCACGCTGCTGCCACCCGGCTCGCCCGCGCCCGGCATCCGCCCGCTTCCACTGCCCGACGTCACGGCCGCGATGGCCTGGTTGCAGGCCGAGCACGCCACACTGTTGGCCACCCAGCTCGCCGCCGCAGCTCTCGGCCGCCACGCGGTCGTCTGGCACCTCGCCTGGAACCTGACCACCTACCACCTCCGGCGGGGACACCGGCACGACGAGCTCGCCGTGTGGCAGGCGGCTCTGGACGCCGCCGAACACCTGCCTGACCTCGCCACTCGTATCCGCGCCCATAGGCTTCTCGGTTACGCCTGCTCCCGGTTGGACCTGCACGAGCAGGCCACCGGACATCTGGAGCGGGCCCTCGACCTGGCGGTGCGCCACCACGACTCTCAGCGCACGCCTCAGTCGACGGCATGGCGACAGCCCCCTGCCCTGCGGGCAGAGTTGAGCAACCGTAGAACAGGGGGCATGCAGCCGGATCAGCGGCGATACATCACGTACAGCTTGGCGTTATGGCTGGCCGCCGCCGGCTCGTCCAACAGCTTGATCGGGTTGTTCCCGCCCACGAAGTGGGTAGACGACCACGAACCGGAGTAGTTGGCCGCTCTCAGGACGCCCTCCATGTCGCGCAGGAGGATCCACAGCCTGTTGTCGTAGGGGGCCAGTGCCATCCCGCTGGGAACTTTCCAGCCGCTGACCTGGCCGAGGCTTTGCCATCCACCGCTGTCCGCATGTCGGCTGACGTGCACGGTGTTGTCGGCCTTCCGCATGACGCGCCAGATGTACCCGTCCCAACTGGCCATGCCGATCGGGTCGCGGGTGATCCACCAAATCGTGTCCTGGTAGGCGCCGCGCCAACTGGCGCTGCCGCGTTCGCGGATGTTGAGCCAGGGGATGCCGGTGTCCCTGACGTGGGTCATCCACATCGCATCCCGAAACCCCGCCAGGGACGGAGCCGTGGCCGGTGACTCAGTCGAGTGCATTCTCGTGACGTCGCTCCAGCCTCCGGTTTCGGTGAACGTGCGGACGTACAACAAGTGGCTTTTGCCGGTAACGGCGTAAAACAGCTTGCCGTCGGCCACACCGAGGGCGGGAGCGTAATAGCTCTCATCCCCGCCGATGCGTGCGGGTTTCCGCCACGCGCCGTTGTCCAGACAGGTCCACATCACCGCCTGGTCGTTTGGCTCGGACCGCACGAATGCGGCGTACAGCTTGCCCTGGTAGGAGGCCAGCGCGGGCGGGGCGATGGTCTTCCACGGCAGGGCGATCGGTGCGCTCCAGCCGTCGCTGGAGCGCACGACGTACTCGAGGGTGCCGACCGGGAACGGCACCTTGTCTCCGGTGTATTTGATCCTGAGCTTGTGATAGCCGTCGCCGTTGAAGTGCCACTCGGTGGTCCCGCGGTGCGCGAGCACGGCCAGGGCCTGCCGGTCCAGGACGATGCCGCGCTCGCAGGACAGGTCGTCCTCGTTGCGCCAGATGCTGATGAAGGTGGCGGCCATGCCGATCATTTCCAGCAGGATGCCGCCGATCAGCCCGGGATCGGCGATGCTCCCGCCGACCTGCCATTGCCAGGTGTCGAACAGTTGATCAC
>NZ_JBHWIE010000250.1:0-10428 GCF_042732085.1 Actinosynnema sp. NPDC059797 | reverse complement strand
CCCGGCGCTGGCCCGCGCCTCGGCGGGCCAGGCCCAGTGCGAGGCCGGAATCCCGCTCCAGGGCACGGGGCACGTGGTGCGCGTCGGGCCCGACGGCCGCCAGGCGCCCGACTCGGAGCGCCCCGCGTCCAGCACGGCGCCGATCACGCTCGACGACGAGGAGATCGGCGCGGTGTGGCTGGAGCGCCCCGGCCCGCCGACGCCGCTCGACGAGGTGCTGCTGGACCGGTTCGCCATCGCCGCCGCGGCGGTGGTCGAGCGGTACGGCCCGGCCCGCACCACCATGGCCGACCCGGCGCTGGTCGAACTGGTGATCAGCGCCGACGGCGACGAGGCGGGCCGGACCCGGGCGCTGCGGCTGCTGGGGTTCGCGGCCGACCTGCCGATCCGCGTCGCCGCCGTGCGGTCGCCGCTCCCGCTCGACCGGGTCGCCGCCCTGGTCTGCCCGAACCGGCCGGTGAAGGCGGCGCCGCTGGGCGGCGCGGGTGTCGTCCTGGCCACCACCCTGGACCCGACCCGGTTCCCGGCGGGCGTGCGCGCGGGCGTGGGCGCGGCCGACAGCCCCGATCGGTCCTGGCGGGAGGCCCGCACCGCGCTGCGCTTCACCACCCCGCGCCGGCCGGTCGTCCACCACGCCGCCCTGGGCGCGCTGGCGCTGCTCGCCGAGGTGCCGCCGGACGCACTGCGGGGCAACGCCGACGTGGCCGCGGTCGCCCGGCTGGCCCACGACCGGGACGACCTGGAGACCCTGGACGCCTACTGCGCCACCGGTTCCCTGCGCCGGGCCGCCGACCTCCTCCACCTGCACCACAGCAGCGTCGCCCGCCGGCTCGACCAGATCGGGAAGGCGCTGGGCTTCGAGCTGACCGACCCGGCCGGACCGGTGCGGGCCGAACTCGCCCTCACCGCGTGGCGGCTGCTCGACGACGGGACCACCGCGGGCTGACCGGCCGCCACCGCTCACACCACCGGGCGCCACCGGCGGCGCCGGGAACCCGCCGTCCGCTCCGCGCGACCTGTGGGGTGAAGATCGCGGAACCCTGGAGGTCGTGGTGGAGCGTCGTACTTTCCTGCGCGCGTCGGCGTTGTCGGCGGGTGGGCTGGGCGCCGTGGCGGCCGGCGCGCCCGTCGCGTCGGCGGCGAACCCGTTGCGGGTGCAGGTGCTGATGTTCGACGGGGTGGAGGAGCAGGACCTCGCCGGCCCCGTGGAGGTGCTGGGCATGGCCGGCGGGGTGAGCGGTGGCGCGATCACCACCACGCTCGTCACCACGGGCAGGCCCGCCACGGTGACCTGCAACTTCGGCATGCGCGTCGAGGTCGCCGTGGGCTGGTCGCCGCGCGAGGCGGACGTGCTGGTGGTGCCCGGCGGCGGCCGCTACACCGACCCGACCGCGCCCGGTGTCCGCCGCTTGATGGCCGACCGCGCCTTCCTGCGCCGCCTGGCCGACACCGACGTCCTGCACGTCGGCATCTGCACCGGCGTCATGGTCCTGGCCGCCGCCGGGCTCACCCGGGGCCGCAACGCCACCACCCACGCCAACGCCAAGGCCGACCTGGCCGCCCACGGCGCGAACGTGGTCGACGCCCGCGTCGTCGACGACGGCGACCTGATCACCGGCGGCGGCGTCACCTCCGGCCTCGACATCGCCCTCTGGCTCGTCGAACGCCACCTCGGCCCGCAACTGACCACCCGCCTGGAAACCATCCTGGAGTACGAGCGCCGCGGCACGGTCTGGCGCGCCTGAACCGCGGTCCACCGCCGCCGGGACGCGACACCGAGCGGCCCGGCGGCGCCGCCCGCCGTTTCACCCGATTCGCGGGTTTGACGGCCGGACGAACGCGATCGGCGCACTTCTGCACCGATCCGGGAACCGTCGGTCCGGCGCTCGCGGGCCGGTCCCCACACCACCGGCCCAATACCGCCGCCCGAGCGGCCACTCTCCGCGCTCCCCGCTCCCCCGCACAGCCCCGACCAGGGACTATCCCGCCCAGGCGGTCATCTGAGTCTTCGATACAGCCATCGATGATCTTGCCCGGCGAAGACCTTGTCGCCGCCCCGGCGTCCGCCATAGATTCGTGCCAGAGCGAATCGCCCCCCACCGAAAAGGGAATGCGGGGGAAGAATTCAAGGGACATTCTTGAGAGAGGTACACCGTGGTTGACGCTGTCCTGGATCCGGACGTGGACGTGGCGATCGTCGGCGCCGGGCCACGCGGACTTTCGGTTGTGGAACGACTGCTGGAGCGGTTACAGCGGGAACCGCGGAACGGGCGGACGCGCATCCACCTGTTCGAGCCGGGCGAGCCCGGCGCCGGGCGGATCTGGCGGACCTCCCAGCCCGAGTGGTTCCTGATGAACACCCCGGCCGGCGAGGTGAGCGTGTTCTCCGCCGGCCCGGACGGCGGCCCGACCCGGGCCGGGCACGGGCCGTCGTTCGCCGAGTGGCTCGAAGCGCACCCGCGGTGGTCGGCCCTGGGGCCCAACGACTACGGCCCGCGCGCCGTCTACGGCGAGTACCTGCGGTGGGCGTTCGACGCGATGGTGGCCAACGCGCCCCTCGGGGTGACCGTCCGGCACGTGCCCGAGGCCGCGGTGCGGCTGCGGCGGGAGGACGGGCACACCACGGTCGTCGGCTCGGCGGGCACCAGCGTCACCGTGGACAAGGTCGTGCTCACCACCGGGCACCCGCGGACCACGCCCGACGAGGCGGAGAAGTCGCTGCTGACCTTCGCGCGGCACCGCGCCGGGCTGACCTACCTGCGCGGCGACTCCGCCGCCGACCTCCCGCTCGACGACATCGCGCCCGGCGAGCAGGTGGGCGTGATCGGGCTGGGCCTGACCTTCTTCGACGTGATGGCCGCGCTGACCGTGGGGCGCGGCGGCCGGTTCGCCGAGGAGGGCGGCCGGACGGTCTACCTGTCCAGCGGCAACGAGCCGCACCTGGTCGCCGGCTCCCGCAGCGGCCTGGTGATGCTCGCCCGCGGCCGCAACCAGAAGGCGCCCACCTACCGGTACCGGCCGCGGTTCATCACCGACGAGGCGATCCTCGAAGCGCGCCGCAACGCCCAGCGCACCACCGGGTCGGCGCAGCTCGACTTCGTCCGCGACGTGCTGCCGCTGCTCCAGCTGGAGGTCGAGCACATCTACTACACCGCGCACGTCCGCAGGCGGCTCAGCGAGGAGGCGGCCGAGCGGTTCGCCGCCATCCACCTGGCCTCCACCGACCGCCGGGGCCTGCTGGAGGCGTGGGGGCTGGCCGACGTGCCGCCGCCGGACCTGGAGCGGCTCGCCCGGCCGTTCGGCGACCGCGAGTTCGACAGCCCCGAGGCGTTCCGCGAGGAGCTGCTGGCGCTGCTGGACGACGACGTCGCCGAGGCCCGCCAGGGCAACGTCGACAACCCGCTCAAGGCGTCCCTGGACATCCTGCGCGACACGCGCTCGGTGGTGCGCCAGGCCGTCGACTTCGCCGGGCTGCGGCCCGAGTCGCACCGGGCCTTCCTGTCCTGGTTCAATCCGATCAACACGATGGTGTCGGCCGGTCCGCCCGCCGTGCGCGTCGAGCAGGCGTGCGCCCTGATCAGGGCCGGGCTGCTGACCGTCGTCGGTCCCGGCACCCTGGTGGAGGCCGACCACGCCGCGGGCGCGTTCGTGCTGCGCTCGCCGCGGGTGCGGGACTCGCGGCGCGAGGTCACCACGCTGGTGGACGCCCGCATCCCGCGTCCGCAGCTCGGCGCGGACGCCGACCCGCTGGTGGGCCAGTTGCTGGCCGAGGGCCTGATCACCGAGATGGTGAACACCGACGCGGCCACCGGCGAGCGGTTCCCGGCCGGGAGCATCGCGGTCACGCGCCGCCCGTTCCACGTCGTCGACGTGCTCGGCAACCCCGACCCCGACCTCTACGCGCTGGGCATCCCGACCGAGAACACCCGCTGGTTCACCCAGATCGGCAACGGCAGGCCGGGCCCGATGACCGGGTTCCACGCCGACGCCGACGCCATCGCCCAGGACGTGCTGCGCCACCGGCCGCGCGTCGCGCCCACCGCACCCGTCGTCCTGTCCGCCCGCTCGCGCACCGCCGTCGCGATCTGAGAGGAGAAGACCGATGCCATCGACCGAGGGGCCCACCCCGACGGAGCGCTTCCGGGCCGCCCGGGACCTCCTGCTGGAGCTGCGCGACGACCACGACGAGGCCCACGCCCGGTTCACCTGGCCCGAGTTCGACGAGTTCAACTGGGCCCTGGACTGGTTCGACGCGGTGGCCCGCGGCAACGACCGCACCGCCCTGCACGTGGTGGGCGGGCAGACCGAGGAGCGGGTGTCCTACGCGGAGCTGTCCGAGCGGTCCGACCGGCTGGCCAACGGGCTGCGCGCGGCCGGCGTGCGGCGCGGCGACGCGCTGCTGATGATGCTGGACAACCAGCTCGCGGTCTGGGAGTCGCAGCTCGCGGCGATGAAGCTGGGCGCGGTGGTGGTGCCCACGTTCACCACGGTCTCGGCCGCGGACCTGGCCGACCGGGTCGAGCGGGCGGACATCCGCCACGTGCTGACCACCGCCGAACTGGCCGCGGGCATGGACTGGCTGCCCGGGCACGTGACCCGGATCTGCGCGGGCCGCGTCCCCGGCTGGCTCGCCCTGGACGACCTGCGGTCCGCGCCGGCGGGCTTCACCCCCGACGGCCCGACCCGCGCCGACGAGACCCTGTTCCTCTACTTCACCTCCGGCACCACCTCCCGGCCGAAGCTGGTGCGCCACACCCACGTCAGCTACCCGGTCGGCCACCTGTCGGGCATGTACTGGAACGGCGTGCGGCCCGGCGACGTGCACCTCAACGTCTCCGCGCCCGGCTGGGCGAAGCACGCGTGGAGCTCGTTCTTCGTGCCGCTCAACGCCGAGGCGACGGTGCTGAGCGTGACCACCTCCAACGCCCGCGACCTGCTCGACCGCGTGGTGGCGCACGGTGTCACCACGTTCTGCGCGCCGCCGACGGTGTGGCGGATGCTGATCCAGGAGGACCTGCGGCGGTGGCCGGTGCGGCTGCGCGAGGCGGGCAGCGTGGGCGAACCGCTCAACCCGGAGGTGATCGAGCAGGTCCGCGCGGCGTGGGGCCTGACGATCCGGGACGGCTACGGCCAGACCGAGACCACCGCCCAGATCGGCAACAGCCCGTCGCTGCCGGTGCGGCCGGGTTCGATGGGCAAACCGCTGCCGGGCTACGACATCGTGCTGGTGGACCCGAACACCGGTGAGGTCGGCGACGAGGGCGAGATCTGCGTGAACCTCTCGCCGCGCCCGCTGGGCGTGATGCCCGGCTACGTCGACGACGAGGAGAAGAACGCCAGGACGTTCGCCGGCGGCTACTACCACACGGGCGACATCGCGCACCGCGACGCGGACGGCTACCTGCACTACGTGGGCCGGACCGACGACGTGTTCAAGTCCTACGACCACCGGATCTCCCCGTTCGAGCTGGAGAGCGTGCTGCTGGAGCACGAGGCGGTCGCGGAGGCGGCGGTGGTGCCCGCGCCGGACCCGGTGGGCCTGGTGGTGCCGAAGGCCTACGTCGCGCTGGCCGCGGGCGAGACGCCGGACGTCGGCACCGCGCGCCGCATCCTCGACCACACCCGCGCCAACCTCGCGCCGCACCAGTGGATCCGGCGCCTGGAGTTCGCCGCGCTGCCGAAGACCACGTCCGGGAAGATCCGCCGCGCCGAGCTGCGCGCCCGCGACGTCGAGCGGGCCGCGGGCACCGCGCCCGCCGGCTCCGTCGAGTACCTGGCCGACGAACTGCTGGACGCCGCGCTGCCCGCGGCGCCCGGCATCGGCTGAAACCCCGTCCCACCACCGCATCCGAACCGGAACCCAGGAGAGAACCGCCATGCGCGACATCAAGGTCTACTCGTCCCTGTTCAACGGCGGCCTGCACAACGGCCAGATCAAGTGGGCGCCCTACGTCCAGCCGGGCCGCAACGCGGTCGACGTCGAGTGGCTGTACACGCAGGCCGAGACCGGCCCGACCGGCGCCGAGGCCTACATCGCCCACTTCAAGCCCGGCTCGCACGGCGACCTGCACGAGCACCTGGGCTACGAGCTGCTGCTGATCCTGGAGGGCGAGCTGCACAACGACAACGGCGACCGCTACCCGGCGGGCACGCTGTTCATCGAGAAGCCCGAGAGCGTGCACCAGGTGTCCTCGCCGACCGGCTGCTACGCGCTCGTGGTGCGGGAGAAGGGCACCCGGCGGGTGGAGGCCCCGGCCGTGGCCGAGGCGGAGCCGGCGGGCGCGACCTCCGGCTGACCGGCGGGGCGGCGGGGTCCGCGACCGATCGCGGGCCCCGCCGACGTCTTCCGCCCTCCCGAACCCGATTCCCCTCCCGAACCCGGCCCCCTCCAACCCACCACCCTCCGACCCGCCCCCACCCGCCTGCTCCCCGAACCCGGCCCGAACGGCCCGCTCGATCCCCCGCCCGCCGCCCTCGGCCCGCCACTCCGGCCCGCTGTCCTCGGCCCGCTGTCCTCGGCCCGCTGTCCTCGGCCCGCCGCCCGGCCTGTCGCCTCCGAACCGCCGCCGCCGGACCGATCCCCTCCCGAACCCCGGCTCACCGACTCCCGAGCCCGCTCCCCCATCCCCACCCCCGCCTGGCCGCTCCCCCGCTGCCGCCAGTCCTCCTCCCCCGCACCCCCTTGCCCTCAAGCCCGCCCTCCGGCCATCATGTAATGCGTTCAACCCATTACACGTCGGCCGCGCCTCGCGGACCCATCGGTCTCGCGACGACGACCAACCAGGAGAGAACCCGATGTCCCAGCAGACGCAGGACCGACCTCACCTCGCCGCCCCACCCGGCTCCGCCGACGTCATCGTCGGGCGCACCGGCAAGAAGCACTCCCCCCGCTACCGCTGGGGCATCCTGGGCATCGGGATCTTCGCCCAGGCGGCGTTCAGCGCGGCCTTCCAGGGCATCCCGACCTCGGGCTCGATCCTCGCCGCCGCCTACGGCTACTCGCTGTCCGAGCTGGGGCTCGTGCTGGCCGCCGTGACCGCGGGCATCTTCATCACCGACGTGTTCTGGGGCATCCTGTCCGACCGCATCGGCGAGCGGAACGTGCTGATCATCGGCCTGTCGGGCACGACGGCCACCCTCGCCTACGTCACCGCGTTCCTGGTGCCGAGCGCCGGGGTCGCCCCGGCGGCCTGGGCGTTGGCGGCGGTGCTGTTCCTGTCCGGCGCGCTGGGCGGCTGCGTCAACGGCGCGTCCGGCCGCGCGGTGATGGGCTGGTTCCCGCCGGAGAAGCGGGGCTTCGCGATCAGCCTGCGCGTGGCCGCCGTGCCGCTGGGCGGCGCGCTCGGCGCGGCCATCATGCCGACGCTCGCCCTGGGCGCGGGTTTCCGCTGGGTGTTCGCGTTCCTGACCGCGTTCATGCTCGCCGCGACCGTCGCCGTGGTGCTGTGGCTGGACGAGCCGCCGATCGCGCGCACCAAGGCCGCGGACGGCATCGCCGCGACCACCGCGCCCAACCCGTTGAAGCGCTGGGACATCTGGCGCGTGGCGATCGTCGCGTTCCTGCTCGACCTGCCGCAGTTCACCGTCCTGACCTTCGGCACGGTGTTCCTCACCTCGGTGCTCGACCTGCCGATCGAGGGGGTCGTGGTCGCGCTCGTGGTGGTGCAGGTCCTCGGCGGCGCGTCGCGCGTGGTGACCGGCCGGTGGACCGACAAGCAGGGCGGCAGGCACCGCCGGACGCTGGTCCGGGTCTACAGCTGGCTGATCGCGGCGGCGTTCGCCGGCGTGGCCCTGTACGACGTGTCGCCCACGTGGCTGGTCGTCGGCCTGTTCGTGGTCGCGGGCTTCCTGGCCTGCGGCTGGCACGGCGTGCACTACGCCGAGATCGCCACCATGGCGGGCGCGGAGCGGTCGGGCACCGCGCTGGGCCTGGAGAACACGATGGTGTTCGGCGGCGCGTTCGTCACCCCGCTGCTGATCCCGGTCGTGCTGTCGGCCTCGTCCTGGCCGGTGGTGATGCTCCTGGTGGGAGCGCTGCCGGCGGTAGCCTCAGCCCTGCTGATGCCCCGGGAGCGGCCGGTCGGCTGACCCGGGACCACCGAGGAGGCGCGCGGCGGAAGAGCTGCGCGCCGCGGCCGTCCGGGAGGCGTCCTGAAGCACGAACCGTCGAGCCTGGCACTGGTCGCCACGGTGCGCAGCAGGCTGGGTCGGCAGCGCGACGAGCTGACCGACCCGGCCTCGCTGGCGCGGTGGCTGGCCGGGCACGAGATGCCGCCCGCCGACGAACCCGACCCGACGCACGTGCGCGAGTTCCGCGCGCTGCGCGAGGCGGCCTACCGGCTGCTGGAGGGGGTCACCACCGGCCGGGCCGCGCGCACGGGCGACGTGGAGCTGGTCAACCGCTTCGCCGCCGAACCGCCTCCCCCCGCGGTCCTGGAGACCGGGCCGGACGGGGTGCTGCGGCGCGGGACGTGCCCGCCGACCGCCGACCAGGCGCTCGGCCTGGTGGCCCGGGACCTGGTGGAACTGCTCACCGGGCCGGACCGGGACCGACTGCACCAGTGCGAGGCCGAGGTGTGCGGGACGTTCTTCGTCGACACCTCCCGGGCGGGCAGGCGGCGGTGGTGCTCCTCCGCCACCTGCGGCAACCGGGCGAGGGTGGCGGCACACCGCGGTCGCGCCGGCCATCAGTGACGAACTGGAAGGACCCATGATCTACCTGCACACCTCGGCGATCGTCCGGCTCGCCGCCGTCGAGAGCGACCCTCTCCCGGCGCTGCTGACCGAGGTGGGTGCCGCCATGGCGGTGACCAGCGAGCTGAGCGGGGTCGAGCTCGACCGGACCGGGGCGGCGCCCGACGTCGTGCGGCGGGCTCGCACCGTGCTCGACTCGCCCTCCGTGCTCACCGTGGAGGTGTCCGACCTGATCCGGGAGTCCGCCGAATCGCTGGCCGAGGACGAACTGGACCCCCGGCAGGCCATCCACCTGGCGACCGCACTCAGCCTCGGCGCCGCGGTCCGGGTCTTCGCCTGCGACGACCCGACCCTCGGCGTGGCGGCCACCGCCCGAGGCATGCGCACCGCGGTACCGCCGTTCGGTTCAAGTCGGCATAGCCGGCGCGGTGAGGGCGATTGGTAAGGCGAATACCGATTCGGAAATCCACGGTTACGGGCGAAATTTCACCCGAAAGAAGCAGCTGTCTCACCTGGAAGTGGATAAGATCACGTCAAGTCTGCATTTCACTGACAATCTGCGCGTACGGAAAGGTCTATGGGGGAGTCCTAGGTGGACATCAGGCAGTTGAACGCCTTTTGGGCTGTATCCCGAACCGGGAGCATCACCCGCGCGGCGGCGATGCTGGGCTACTCGCAGTCGGCGGTCACCGCTCAGATCAAGAACCTGGAGTCCGCGGTGCGCACCCGGCTGTTCGAGCGCAGGCGCGACGGCGTGCGCCTCACGCCGGACGGCGAGCGCTTCCTGCCCTACGCCAACCGGCTGCTGAGGCTGTCGGAGGAGGCGGTGTCGGCGCTCGCCCCGGAGGCGCCGCTGACCGGTCGGATGACGATCGGCGCCAGCGAGTCGCTCACCACCTACCGCCTGCCCGACGTGATCCGGCACTTCCACGCCGCCCACCCGGACGTGCGCCTGATGCTGCGCACGTTCCACGAGGGGCCGGACCACATGATGGAGGCGTTGGTGCGCGGCGACGTCGACATCGCGCTCACCCACTGCATCGACCCGGGTCCGGTGGGCGTGCCCGCGCGGCGGCTGGCGCCCGAGCCGCTCGCCCTCGTCGCGCCGCCGGACCACCCGATGGCGGCCTGCGACGCCGTCACCACCGACGAGCTGCGCCGCACCCGGACGCTCATCGTGCAGGCCAGCTGCGTCTACGACACGGCGCTGCGCGCGTCGCTGCCCGGTGTGCGCGCCGTGCCGCCGCTGCAGTTCGGGACCATCGAGGCGGTCAAGACCGCCGTGCGCTCCGGCCTGGGCGTGGCCCTGCTGCCGCGGGTCGCGGTGACCGAGCAGCTGCGCACCGGCGAGCTCGTCGAGCTGCGCTGGGCGCCCGGCGTGACGGTGAGCAGCTACGTGCTGCTCGGCAAGGAGCAGGACGGCTCCCAGCTGCTGTCCGCGCTGGACGCCCTGCTCGACCGCGTGGTGCGGGAGTGGCACCAGCCGGCCGCGGCCCACGTCCCGTGCGACGACCTGGGGTTGGGCGGCTGACCCGATCCCCCGGCGGGCGACGCCGCACCCGATCCCGTGAACGCCCGGCGCGAGTTCCGCGCCGGGCGTTCGGCATTCGCCGATCCCTCGCCCCCGGAACAAGTTCACAATTCTTGGGAAAATCTTTACCGAGGCGCGCCGGCGTGGGCGCGGCCATTCCGCGAACCGGCGTCACGGGCGCCGGGGGTCGCCGAATTCCGGCG
>NZ_JBHWIE010000249.1:0-10543 GCF_042732085.1 Actinosynnema sp. NPDC059797 | reverse complement strand
GGGCGACCTCACCCTCCAGCCGTGCCAGCCGCGCTCCGAGGCAGTAGTGGGCGCCGTGGCCGAACGCGAGGTGCGCGCCGCGCCCGAAGACCAGGGTGCCGGGGTCGGGGAACCGCCGCGGGTCGCGGTTGGCCGCCGCGACCGAGACCAGCACCAGGTCGCCCGCCGGGATCACGACGCCGCCCAGCGCCACGTCCGCGGTCGCCACCCGGACCACGCCGGGGCTGATCGGGCCGTCGAAGCGCAGCAGCTCGTCCACCGCCGCCGGCACCAGGTCCGGGTCGGCGACCAGCTCGGCCCACCGGTCCGGGTCCCGCAGCAGGGCCAGCACGCCGTTGCCGAGGAGCTGCACGGTCGTCTCGTGCCCGGCGGTGATCAGCAGCGCCAGCATCGCGACCAGTTCGACGTCGGTCAGCAGGCCGGCGTCCCGGTCCGCGAGCAGGGCCGTGGTCAGGTCGTCACCCGGTTCCTTGGCGGCGGCGAACCCCGCGAGGTGCTCGGCGAGGCGCCCGTAGGCGTCGGCCATGCGCTCCGGGTGCATCAGGTCGTCGGTCAACCGGCGCAGCGCGAGGTGGTCGGCGGGCGGCAGGCCCATCAGCTCGCCGATCACCCGCAGCGGCAGCGGGACCGCGTAGGTGTCGACCAGGTCCACCACGTCCCGGCCCGCCCACGCGTCGAGCAGCTCCCCCGCGATGCGCTCGACCCGGGGCCGGAGGGCGTCGACCCGCCGCGCGCCGAACGCCCGCACGACGAGCCCCCGCAGCCGCGTGTGCTCGGGGGCGTCGGTGTGGTTCATCATCCCGGTGGGCGCGATCGCGCTGCTCAGGTGCTGGTGGGTGAGGGCCGCGACGACGTCGGCGTGGCGGGTGAGCAGCCACGGCCGCGTCCCGTCGGGCATCTCCACCCGCACCGGCCCGATCCGGCGGCACTCGTCGTACAGGGGGTAAGGGTCCTGGTGGAACGCCTGGTCGATCCGCATGGACCCAGCCTGGCCGCGACCGGCGCGCCGGTCCTGAGCGGCGAACCACCCATCTCGGGCGCGGCGACCACCTAGCCTGGACCCATGGGGTGGCCGTTCACGGGGAGGGCGGCGGAGCTGGCCGCGGTCCGGCGGGCCCTGCGGGGTCCCGGGCTGGTCGTGGCGGGTCCGGCCGGGGTGGGCAAGACGAGGTTGCTGGAGGAGGCGGGGCCGGGACGCGTGGTGCGCGCGACGTCGGCGTCCCGGGCGATCCCGCTGGGCGCGCTGGCGCCGCTGCTGCCGGACGAGCCGGCGCCGGGGCCGGCGCTGCTGGTCCAGGCCCGGGAGGCGTTGCGCGGCGGCGTGGTGGTCGTGGACGACGCGCACCTGCTCGACGACACGAGCGCGGTCGTGCTGCACCAGCTCGTGCAGCACGGCGACGCGGTGGTGCTGGCCACGATCCGCTCCGGCGAGCGCCCGCCCGCGCCGGTGACCGCGCTGTGGAAGGACGAGCTGCTCGACCGGCTGGAACTCGCGCCGGTGGGGCCCGACGACGTGGAGGCGCTGCTGGTGGCCGTGCTCGGCGGGCCGGTGGACAGCCGGGCCGTCGCCCGCCTCTGGTCCGCGACCGGCGGGAACCTCCTGCTCCTCCGCGAACTGCTGCTCGCCTCGGACCTGGAGGTGCGCGACGGCCTGTGGCGGTTGGGCGACGCGTGGTCCGTGCCGCCCCGGCTGGCGGAGCTGGTCGAGGACCGGCTCGGCGCGCTGCCCGACGCGCGGCGGCGGGTGCTGGAGCTGCTGGCGTTCGGCGAACCGCTCGACGCGGACCTGTTCGACCCGCACGAGCTGGAGCCGCTGTCCGACCGCGGGCTCGTGGCGGTGGCCGACGACGGCCTGCGCCTGGCCCACCCGCTGTACGGGGAGGTGCTGCGGGCGGGCTGCTCGGACGTGCGGGCGCGCAACCACAAGCGCCGGTTGGCCGCGCTGCTGGACGACCCGCTGCGCGTGGCCGTGCTGCGGCTGGAGAGCGGCACCGCCGACGACCCCGCGCTGCTGCTCACCGCCGCGCTCCGGGCGTGCCGCTCGCTCGACGTCGGCCTGGCCACGCGGTTGGCGCGGGCCGCGTGGGAGACCGGCGGCGGACCGCCCGCCGGGTACCTGCTCGCGCAGCTGCTCGGCTTCGACGACCGGCCCGCGGAGGCCGAGGAGGTCTACGCCGCGGTGTCCACGCCGGACGACCCGCTGGAGGTGGTCGCGGCGCGGGCGGTCAACCTGCGGTGGGGCCTCGGTCGGGACGACGAGGCCGCGGCGCTGGACCGCCTGCCGCCGGTGCTGCGGGCCTACCTGCTGTTCGACGCCGGGCGGCTGGAGGAGGCGCGGCGGGCGCTGCCGGGCACGGACGAGCCGGAGGAAGCGGTGGTCGCGGCCATGGTCGACGCCGTCGCCGGCCGGCCGGTCGGCCCGTTCCCGGTGGTGCCGCCGCGTCCGGCCTCCGTGCCGATGGGACCGGAGACCGTCCTGTTCGCGGAGTGGTCGGTGCTGATGCACACCGGCGACCTCCTGGCGGCCGAGCGCCTCGCCGACGCCGCGCACGCCGAGAAGCACCGGTGGGACTCGATGCGCGCCCAGTGGGCGGTCCACCGCGCCATCACCGCCCGGCACCGCGGGCGGCTCGACCTGGCGCACCGGCTGCTGCACGAGGCCGAACCGTCGACGATGCCGTCGTTCCGCCGGTTCATCGCGCTGGCGGAGCTGGCGATCGTGCTGGCGATGCGGGGCGAGGACGGGCGGCGGGCGCTCGCGGAGGCGGAGGCGCTGCTGCCGGCGATCAGCAGGCAGGGGGACTCGGCCGTCGACTTCGCGCGCGTGTGGGTGCTCGGCGCGTCGCCGTTCGAGGTCGCGCGCCGGGCCCGGGAGCGCGGCGAACTGGCGGTGGAGGCGTCGGTGCTGCACGACGCGGTGCGGCTGGGCCACGCCCGCGAGGCCCTGCCCCGGCTGGCCGAGCTGGCGACGTGCGTCCACGGCCGGCTGGCGCCGCTGTACGCCGAGCACGCCCGCGCGGTGGTGGAGCGGGACGCCGCGGCCCTGGAACGGGTGGCGGGCGACTTCGCCGCCGCCGGGGCCGACCTGCACGCCGCCGAGGCCGCCGCCGCTTCGGGCAACCGGGCGCTGGCGCTGGCCCTGCGCGCCCGTTGCCCGGGTGCCGCCACGCCCGCCCTGGTCGCGGTGACCGCGCCGGAGCTGACGCCGCGCCAGCGGGAGGTGGCCGTGCTGGCGGCGCGGGGGCTGACGAACCGCGAGATCGCCGACGTGCTGACCACGTCCGTGCGCACGGTCGACAACCACCTGTCCGTCGCGTACGCGAAGTTGGGGATCACCGCGCGGACCGCGCTGCCCACCGCGCTGGGGTTGGTTTGAGCGTCCGTTCTCCAGCGGGGGCTCGCCGTCCTGTTCCGCGGAGAGGCAGGCCGGTCACAGGCGGGGCAGGTAGGCGGCGATCTCGGCCACGCACGTCCGGTACGGCTCGGGCAGCACCACACCGGACGCCGCCTTCGCGGCCTGTGACCACGTGGCCGGCGTGACCGAGAACGGCAACGACCTGTGGCACTCCGGCAAAGCCGCCGCTTCGGCGGGAACACCCGGTTCGCCCCGACCCCGACCCCGCCCGCGTCGTAAAGGCCGCTCGCGACGGGCTGACGGCCCCGGCCGACGGGGGTCGCACCGGCGCTGGCGCCGGCGGGCAAATGCCGTTCCGGAGAAGATGACACTCAATGTTTTGTCATCGCCCCCTCTTCGACCCCTCGATCGGTGGCGCCGGCAATGTCACCTCATCCCTCAAGAGGTAGCGCTTGAATGTGGTGTAGATGAGGAATGCGCCCGGCGGCACCACAGTTGCCCACCACCCGACGGGCATCCGACCGAAGTTCCAGCCGGTGGTCCAGCCCGTTCTGAGCAGCAGAGCAGCCAGAAAGGCGAAGAAGCCTGCGGTCGTCACCGTGTGCACCCTTCGGGCGAAGATGATGTTCCTGCGCTTTTCGAACAACTCTCGGTGGCGTTCCTTCAAAACTTCTTCCTCAAAAGCGAGGGCTCGTTTCACCGCCGGTCTGATGGTTCGCCACAAGGTGAGTCCGACCGCACCCATCCCCAGGACCGGTGGAGTGACTTTGAGCGGCGTGAACTCCGGTCGCCAATCCGAAGAAAAAGAGATCGCGCCACCGAAGGGCATCGTGCGCGGAAGTGCCAGGATCATTCGACCGAAGTTGATGGGCGGGTTGACGGGAAGTTGTGGGTGAACCCATCTCCTGCCGTCTCGCCGTTGAACCCGGGATGCGTGTTCCCGGAGCAGTGCCGCCGCCTTGCCGCGGAAGCACTCGTACCTCTCCTCCGATGCCGGCACGACCAACAGAAGCCGCTCGGGGCGTACGACCCGAACGGCTTCCACGAACTCCCATAATGTCCCATCGGTGTCATCCGCTACGAGGACCACGAACCTGGCGCGAGCCAGGAGGTCGCGCACCTGCTTTTTCCACGGTCCTTTTTTAGGTATACCCGTTGCGCCCCGGCGGCCGGCGGCACCATTTCCCCCGGTGAGCCCACTGCGATGACCGGTTTCATGTCACGGAAGCAGGTGACGAGAGATTCTTCAGCGCTCTTGCCGGACGTCAGCAACGCGTAGAGCACACCCAGCGGCGACAGGTCCAGCAGAGCCGGTTGCACGCGCAACTCCTCCGCCGCACCCCGATGGGAGTCCTCTTTGAACGACCTGAGGTACAGCACGAATGCCTTTCCCGACTCGGGGAGCGGGACGGGCTGGGCGAAATACCGGAAGGCGATTGTCTTGAGCTGCGACCCTCGACGCAGGATGAGTGTCATGAACGTCGTCATGACCATGAGAAGCGGAACTTCCCATGGCGGATCGCGGTCCAGCGAGAAAGCAAGTCGAACCAGATTGACCGAACAGTAGACCCCACCCGCCGCCCCCACAGCGGTCAGGAACAAACCCACCCCGGCGATCTTCCACCCTCGACGGATGTTCACCCGGCGCAGTGCGCCCGACTCCGGGAGCCGATCAGCCATCCGCCGAACCGTAACAGAACCCGCCTGAACCGTCACCGCCACAACGCTGCGCGCATCCGAGCCTTCTTGTCGATCGACCGCATCGGAGGTATCGAATCCCGCAGTATTGCGGATCCGTCGATTCGACGGTTGTCCGGACGATCTACTACGACGGATCGGTGTGCTCACCATCGTCGGCGTGGTGCAGTGGATCTGGTCGTCGAGAGGTACGCCATCGCCTACGTCAACCTGACCCGCCACGAGTGGGCGGGGGTGCGCCACGCGGTGAACCCGACCGCGGTCCACCGGGTCCACCCGTGGGAGTTCTCGCGTCGGTGGTGACGTGACCCATCCCAACGTGAACCCGGCTCAACCGTCGCACGGTGCGCAGATCCGGACAGTCGGCCGCTGAGGAGGCCCCTTCAGCGGGCGCCGGTGATCTCGCCCACCGGGAACCCGGCGCGCACCACGTACCTTTGACGACGTGAGCACCGCACCGCCGACCACCGCCCTGGGCGACCACTTCGCCCGCGCGCTCCCGGAGCTGGCCCTCGCCTGGCGGGCCGAGGAGGTCCCGGAGCCCCGCCTGCTCCTGCTCAACGAGCCGCTGGCCGCCGAGGTGGGGTTGGACCCCGACTGGCTGCGCGGTCCCGACGGGGTGCGGCTGCTCGTCGGCAACCACCTCCCCCCTGGCGCCGCGCCGGTGGCGCAGGCCTACGCCGGGCACCAGTTCGGGCACTACTCGCCGCGCCTGGGCGACGGGCGGGCTCTGCTGCTCGGTGAGCTGACCCACGTCGACGGCGAGCCGCGCGACCTCCACCTCAAGGGTTCCGGGCGCACGCCGTTCGCCCGCGGTGGCGACGGGTTGGCCGCGGTCGGGCCGATGGTGCGCGAGTACGTCGTCAGCGAGGCGATGCACGCGCTGGGCATCCCCACGACCCGGTCGCTGGCCGTGGTGGCGACGGGTCGTCCGGTTCGCCGCGAGACCCTGCTGCCGGGGGCCGTGCTCGCCCGGGTCGCGCGCAGCCACCTGCGCGTCGGCAGCTTCCAGTACGCGCGGGCCACCGACGACGTCGAGCTGCTGCGCCGGCTGGCCGACCACGCGATCAGCCGCCACCACCCCGAGGTCGCGGAGGCCGACAACCCCTACCTCGCGCTGTTCGAGGCGGTGGTCGCGGCCCAGGCCTCGCTCGTGGCCCGGTGGATGCTCGTCGGCTTCGTCCACGGGGTCATGAACACCGACAACATGACGATCTCGGGCGAGACCATCGACTACGGGCCGTGCGCGTTCCTGGACGCCTACGACCCGGCGACCGTCTACAGCTCCATCGACGAGGGCGGCCGCTACGCCTACGGCAACCAGCCGCTGGTGGCCGAGTGGAACCTCGCGCGCCTCGCCGAAGCCCTGCTGCCCCTGTTCGCCGACGACCAGGAGCGGGCCGTCCCGGTGGCGGTCGAGGCGTTGGGCGCGTTCCGCCGCCGGTACGACGCCGCGTGGTCGGCGGGCGTGCGGGCCAAGCTGGGGCTGTCCGGCGCCGCGGCCGACGACGCGGTGGTCGCGCCCCTGGTCGAGGAGCTGCTGGTCCTCCTGCGGGACAACCACGTCGACCACACGTCGTTCCACCGCCGGCTCTCCGCCGCCGCCCGGGGGGACGCCGAGCCCGCGCGCGAGCTGTTCCTCGACCTGGCGGCGATCGACGCGTGGCTGGCCCGTTGGCGGGACCTCGGCCCGGACGGCGACGCGATGGACCGGGTGAACCCCGCGTACATCCCGCGCAACCACCTCGTGGAGGAGGCGCTGACCGCCGCGACCGGGGGCGACCTGGGCCCGCTGGAACGCCTCCTGGACGCGGTGACCTCGCCTTACGACGAGCGCCCCGGCCTGGAGCGCTACGCCGCGCCCGCGCCGGCCGACTTCGCCGCGACCTACCAGACCTTCTGCGGGACCTGAGCCGGCCCCGCGCCCGCCGCGGGGCCCCCGCTACCCGTGGACCTCGTGGTGGGGCGTGGTCATGGGCGCGTTGGTCCTCCGGCCGTCCTCCTCCTGGTCCTCGGCGAGCCGTTTGCGGCGACCGTCGAGGAACCAGTCGACGGTGAAGTTGTCGGACCTGCGGACCATCTCCAGCAGCACGGCCAGGTAGGCGAGGAAGCCCACGAGCAGGCCGAGGCCGTAGGCGCCGAACAGGGCCGTGCCGCTGGGGAACAGCGCCATGACCGCGCCGCCGCCCACCACGCCGACCAGCGCGCCCAGGTCGGCGATGCCCAGGCCGTCGGTGCGGTAGCGGTTGACGAAGTAGAGGTTCCAGCCGAGGACGGCGCCGAACGCGCCCGCCCCCCACAGCTCCAGTGCCATGTCACGTGCTCCTCGTCAGTCGGAGCCCCGCCGGGGCGAGGGCGGCGCAGGCCGGTCCCGTCGCGCTGCCGCGGACGCCGGACCCGCGCCACCCGGCGGGCCGGAGGCTCGGGAAGACCTCGCAGCCGTCGCCGGCGAGCCGGTCGGACTCGGTCCGGCCGCGGGTCCCGCCGGGCGCCACCTCGGCGGGTTGCGCGGCGGCGGGCACGGGCGTGGCGCAGCACGCCGCCACCGCGACGAGCACCGCCCCGAGTCGTCTCCGCACCCCGCCCCCGCTCCGACAGGATCCTGGTTGTTCACCCGGCTAACGGTCTCGCGAACTCCAACGCCCAGGCGATGAGTGTCACCCGACGGAGTGGCAGTCGAGTGGACGCGCCGTAGGAGGGCCGCCCCACCGGCTACGCGCCGACGACCTCCTCGAACACCGCGCGCGCCTCGCCACCGGGCCGGATGCCCAGGTCCGCGTCGAGCACGTGCCACAACCTGCGGTAAACGCCGATCGCGCCCGCGCGGTCACCCGAGTGGGCCAACGCGCGCATCAGCAGCACCTGCGAGGACTCGCGGGCGGGGTGGGCGGATGCCTGCGGCGCCAGCAGGTCGGCCGCTTCCGCGCACGTGCCGAGCGCGACCATCGCCTCGGCCAGGTGCTCCACGGCGGCGAGCCTGCGCTCCCGCCACAGCGCGGCCACCGCCGTGGCGGGACCGGAGGGCACGAGCCCGGCCAGGCCGTCGACCGGCCAGCCGGACAGCGCGGAGGACAGCGAGGCCACCGCGGCCGTCAGGTCGCCGCGCCGCAGCGCCGCAGCGCCCCGCCGGGCGAGTTCGTCGACCCACAGCGCGTCCACGGCCTCCGCGCGCACGTCGAGCCGGTAGCCGTGGCCGACGTGGACGAGCAGGCGGGCGAAGCCGGTGCTCGCGGTGTCCAGGCAGCGGCGCAACCGGGACACGTACAGCTGGAGGTTCTTGACCGCGCTGCGCGGGGGTTCCCGCTCCCACAGGTAGTCCAGCAGGCGTTCGGTGGACACGGCCGCCCCGGCGTCCAGCGCGAGCGCCGCCAGCAGCGTCCGGGCCTTCACACCGCCGGGCACCACGCCACCCGCGGTGGGTCCGCTCACCGAGGGACCGCCCAGCAGTCGGATGTCCACCTCCTGCTGCGCGCACACCGTCGCACGGACCGACATTCCAGTGCTCCCCACATCGAGCCCGACCCCGTCACCGCACACGGTATGTCGGACCCGGAGGTGCGCGGCCCGACGCCGAACGGAATGCGTTACGTGGCCCGCGAACGCATACCGGACGTATACCGGCAGGTGGGATCGTCCCGGCTCGTCGCCCGTGCCCCGGGAGGCACCCGTTGAGCCCGAACGAATCCGATTCGGAGAACCGCAACGCCTCGCGCGGGCGTTGCGGTCACCGCAACGGGTCCGGGGGCGGGTGATCGGCACCACCCGACAGGGCGGACGGTCCCGGGTCGACCACCCGGTCCGCGTCGCCGAAACCACTCCCGAAAGGACGCGAGCCATGGACCTGACCTTCGACGACTCGGAACTCGACCTGGGCGACCTGGCCGTCACGGCCATGCGCGACGCCGTCGCGCTGCCGGAGACCGGCGCCTCGGCGGCGGCCTGCTCGTGCAGCAGCACCTCGTGCTGCTGCTGCCAGCAGCCGCAGCTGCCCATGCCGACCGACTGACCTGGTCACCGAGCAGATCCGGCCGGGGGCGCCCGTTCGCGGGCGCTCCCGGCCCACACCGGGGGGAGCACCGGATGTCCGCCGGCGCAACGGGCCGCACCACCACCGAACTCGCGCCGTACGCGCTCGTCCGGGTGACCGCCCTGCCCCACCCACGGCCGGTCCCCACGGATTTCCGGGCCGGGGTGGACGCGCTCGTCGCGGCCGAGGCCCGGGTCGCGGCCCTGGCGCCGGACCTCGCCGACGCCCTGCACGACAGCGCCTCGGGCCACCCGGCTGAATTCCACCGCGGGGTGGTGCTGCCGCTGCGCCGCGACGTGCACAACGGCCGCGCGCCGAAACCCGCCGCGGTGGCGGAACTGGGCGACCTGCCGGAGCGGGTGCCGCTGCTGGCGCGCTGGCTGGCCGCCCACGCCGACCTGGCGCGCGCTGCGGAGTCGGTCTCGGCCGCGTGGCCGCACGGGTTGGCCGCGTCCCGGGGGTGGCTCGCGGAGGTGTGCGCGACCGACGCGTTGCGGCGCGCGAGCGCGCTGACCGGGCCGGACCTGCTGCACGGCCTCGACCGCACCGCCCGGGGGCGCGGCGAGCCCGACCGGAAGGCGCGCAAGGCGGAGCCCTCGGTGCTGCGGTACGCGTTGCGCGCGACCTCGAAGACCAGCCCCCTGTCGTGGTACACGCACGTCGGCTGGGGCGCGTGGGGCGAAGGGCCGTGGCCCGGCGCGGAACCCGTGTCGCACGTGGCGGCGCACCGCCTGCTCGTGACCCGGTTGGTGGACGCCCTCGGTCCCGTGCTGCCGCACCGGTTGGCGCCGGGGTTGAGGGAGCGCGGCGGACGCCTGCTGTTCCGCCGGGACGCGCCGGTCGAGGGCGTGGGCCGCGCGGTGGTGGTCCGGGAGGAGGAAGTGGACGTGGCGGCGACCGGGCCGCTGCGGTTCGTGGTCGCGGCCGTGCGGGACGCCGGGCCCGGCGGGCTGGCGTTGGACCGGCTGGCCGAGGCGTTGGCGGCGCGGTTGACGGGTGAGGGCGCGGAGCGCTCGGCGCGCGCGTTCGTGGCGAGGACGCGGGAACTGGGGCTGTTGGTGCCGGTGTCCCCGATCCACCCGCAGGACCCGGACGCGGTGGGCTCGCTGGCGTCCTGGCTGGCGGCTCGACCCGCGGGCGGCACGGCCGGCGCCGGCGACGCCACCCCGTTCCCGGGCACCGGCGTGTTCCAGGACGCCGCGTCGTCCGCGGGCACGGCGTCGTCCCCGGGCACGGCAGTGTTCCCGGACGTCGCGCGCCGGTTGACCTCGCTCGCCGCGACCACCGCCGCGTTCGCCACCACCGACCCCCCGGCTCGCGTGGCCGCGCTCGCGGAGCTGTCCGCCGGCTGGCGCGAACTCGGCGAGCGGGTCGGCGCGGACCTGACCGGGATCGCCCCCGTGGTCGAGGACGTGGTGCTGCCCGAACCGGTGCCGGTGCCGCCCGGCGCCGGGGTTCCGCGC
>NZ_JBHWIE010000248.1:0-10567 GCF_042732085.1 Actinosynnema sp. NPDC059797 | reverse complement strand
CGACCGGACGGGTCGGGCCGGACCGCGGCGGGGTGGCGGTCAGGGAGTGGTCAGGGTGAACTGGCGGACGGTCACCGAGCCGCCGAGGGCCTGCGTGGCGAAGTTGAAGATGCCGAAGCGGTAGCCCATGAAGAACTGCCAGGTGTTGTTGAGCGTGAACGCCGGCCCGAGCGAGGTGAAGTTCACCCCGTCGGTGCTGTAGGAGAAGCGGGCGACGCGGTTGGAGCCGGGTTGGATGTCGGCGTTGACCCGCAGCCAGACCCGACTGCCGCCGAGCGCGGCGCTCGCGGCCTCGGTGCCGGTGCTGGTGGTGCGCCAGCTGCCGTCCATGGCCAGGCCGGTGGTCATGGACAGGCGGTTGACGCCGTTGTCGCGCTTGACGCCGATCCAGGCCGAGGACTGGCGCAGCATCGCCAGGCCGGTCCGGTCGCCGTCGCGCATCGCGCCGAGGTCCAGCTCGACGGTGGCGGTGGAGGTCGGCCCCTGGATGCGGTGGGTCAGGGTGTTGCGGGCGGCGTACAGGTCACCGGTGACCGTGGCCGTGGACAACCTGAGCCCGTTGTTCACCGAGTACTTCGACGTGTCCGGGTCGTGGTTCCACTCCCACTGCGGGCCGAGCGCCGTGCCCGCGAAGGTGTCGGTCCCGGTGAGGGGTTTGACCGGCCTGGTGGGCAGCGGCGAGGGGTAGTTCACGCCCCACCTGCCGTTGACCGTCTGCAGGGTCGGCCACCCGTCCGCGGTCCAGCTGATCGGGGCCAGCGCCGGGACCCGACCGCCCGGGTAGGCGTCGACGAACGACATGTAGTACCAGGACCCGTTCTGCGTCTGGACCAGACCGCCCTGGTGGGGCACGCCGCCACCGGGGATCGGACCCGGCAGGTCGAGCAGCACCTGCCGCACGGTGTACGGCCCGAACGGCCCGTTATCCGACTTGAGCACGTACTGGCCGTTGGCGGGCCGGGTCAGCCAGATGTAGTAGCTGCCGTTGCGCTTGTAGAACCTCGCGCCCTCCAGCGTGCCGATGTTCGAGGGCGTCTGGAACACCTGCTGCGCGCGGACCTGGCTGCGCCCGTCGGCGGACAGCTGGGCGACGCTGATGGTCGTGTTGCCGTAGGCGACGTACATCGTGTCGTTGTCGTCGACGAGCATGCCCGCGTCGTAGTAGCAGTTGTCGATCTGGGCGTGCCGGTTCCAGGGCCCTTCCACACTGGCGGCGGTGTAGATGTAGGTGTCGTTGAAGTCGATGCACCCGGCCCAGTAGTACGTGCGGTTGCTCGGCCGGTACTGCAACGTCGAGGCCCAGATGCCGTTGACGTAGGCCCGCTGCCCGCTGGTCAGGTCGTACTTGGCGCCGAAGTCCAGTGACGGCACCGAGTGGCCGGCGAACTCCCAGTTGACCAGGTCGTACGAGCGCAGGATCGGCGCGCCCGGCGAGTAGTGCATCGTCGACGCGGTCATGTAGTAGGCGTCGCCGACCCGGATCACCTCGACGTCGGCGAAGTCCTGCCACACGACCGGGTTGGTGTACTGGCCGGGCGGCTGCTGCCCGGTGGTGGTCGTGGTGGTGGGACCGGAGCCCACGCGCACGAGCTGCCACTGCTGGTTGGCGCCGCCCCAGTCGCTGTACTGGACGACGTTCGCGCCGTCGGTGGTGGCGGCGTTCTGGACCTCGACGGCCTTGTTGCTGTTGCGGTTGATCAGGCGCACGTAGCCGTCGGCGGAGTCGGCGAGGCGGAACTGCTGGTTGCTGCCGTTGCCGTCGGCCCACTGGACGACGTTGGCGCCGTCGGCCGTCGAGAAGTTGTAGACGTCGAGCACCTTGCCGGAGTGGCGTGACTTGAGCCGGTAGTAGCCACCGCCGGAGTCGACGAACTGCCACTGCTGGTTGGCGCCGTCGCCGCGGGTCCACTGGGTGATGCGGCCCCCGTCGGCGGTCGAGAAGTTGTAGACGTCCAGCGCCTTGCCGCTGTTGCGGTTGACCAGCACGTACCACGCGTTCGTGTCGACCGTGGCTGCGGATGCCGCGGTCGAGCCGAACACCGCCGTCAGCCCGCCCAGGAGGACCACCACGAGCGCGGTGGCCGCTCCGGCCCAGCGGCGGCGCGCCCGGGTGGGACCGGGCGTGGCCGGCCGTCCCGTCGGTGACGGGGGTTGTCTCGTCCCGTACATGGTTCGCACTCTTTCGTCGTGGGGGAGGGGACCGCGCGTCAGCCGACGCGGAGGAGCTGCCACTGCTGGTTGGCGCCGCCCCAGTCGCTGTACTGGACGACGTTCGCGCCGTCGGCGGTCGCCGCGCCCTGGACCTCCACGGCCTTGCCGCTGTTGCGGTTGACCAGCCTGATGTAGCCGCTGCCGTCGACCACGCGGAACTGCTGGTTGGAGCCGTTCCCGTCGGTCCACTGCACGATGGCCGCGCCGTCGGAGGTGGAGAAGTTGTAGACGTCGAGCACCTTGCCCGAGAGCCGGGACTTCACCCGGTAGTAGCCGCCGCCGGAGTCGACGAACTGCCACTGCTGGTTGTTGCCGTCGTTGCGGCTCCACTGGGTGATCCGCGCGCCGTCGCCGGTCGAGAGGTTGTAGACGTCCAGCGCCTTGCCGCTGTTGCGGTTCACCAGCACGTACCACGCGGTGGGGTCGATGACCCCCGGCTGGCCGCCGGAGCCCTCGTTGAGGGCGTTCAGCACGGCGGTGTAGGCGGGCTTCTTGTTGCCCGAGCCGTCGAACAGCAGCGGGTTCTGCCCGGTGCGCCAGGAGTCGGTGTCGCGGATGCCCCAGACGGTGATGCCGGTGCACCTGGCGACGGCGAGGCAGGCGCGGGTGACGGCGGCGTACGCGTTGGCCTGGTTCGAGCCGGAGATGTCCAGCTCCGTGATCTGCACGTCGACGCCGAGGTCCGCGAAGCGCTGGAGGTTGGCCTGGTAGTCGGCCGGCGCGGAGTTGGTCAGGTGGGACTGGAAGCCCACGCAGTCGATCGGCACGCCGCGGGCCTTGAAGTCGCGCACCATGTTGTAGATGCCGGTGCTCTTGGCGTTGACGCCGTCGGTGTTGTAGTCGTTGTAGCAGAGCTTCGCGCCCGGGTCGGCGGCGCGGGCCGTGCGGAAGGCGACCTCGATCCAGTCGTTGCCGGTGCGCTGGAGGTTGGAGTCCCGCCGCCCGCCGCTGCCGCCGTCGGCGAACGCCTCGTTCACCACGTCCCACGAGTGGATCTTGCCGCGGTAGTAGGAGGCGACCCGGTTGATGTGGTTGACCAGGGCCTGGCGCAGCGCCGAACCCTCCATGCGCTGCATCCAGCCGGGCTGCTGGGCGTGCCAGGCGAGGGTGTGGCCGCGCACCTTCATGCCGCGGCTGATGGCGTGGTTGACGATCCGGTCGCCGTTGGTGAACGTGAACTGGCCCTGGTTCGGCTCGGTCGCGTCCATCTTCATCTCGTTCTCGGCGGTGACGCTGTTGAACTCGCGGTTCAGGATCGTCGTGTAGGTGCTGTCACCGAGCCTGCCCGCGGCGATGGCGGCGCCGAAGTACCGGCCCTTCTCCGCCGCCGAGGCGCCCAGCGTCGTGCCGGCCGAGGCCTGGCCGGTGGCGACCGCCATCAGGGTGGCGGAGAGTCCCGCGACGAGCAGCAACGCCGTTGTTCTCGGCCGGCGCGAGTGCGTCGGCCGAATGACCGCTCGTGTCGAATCGTTCATCACGTGTCCTCACGGATCGGAACACCGCGGGCCTTGGTTTCCGCGGTGGCAGGGCGCACCGGCGAACGCCTGGAACAACCGCCGACCGGAAGCCCCCCATTCTGTTAGCGTTAACACCAATAAGGCCGAAACTCTGCTGTGCAAAAGGAGCTGTGCCGGGGGTTCGATGGTCGTCGCCACAGGCGCACGCCGTGCCTGTCAGACTGTGAACGATGGCGCGGGCCCCGGTCAAGATGCTTCGAAATTGTTTCGTGCAGGTGAGCGGCGGTCTTCGGGCGCGGGTGCTCCGCCTGGGTGAGCGGAGGGCGTCGGTGGGGGCGTAATCAGGTCGAACGTCATTCGACAGTGAATTCGCCGGGACGAGCTAAAGTTAGCGCAAACATTTTAGCTCTTGAGCGCGTTGACCCCGGATCGCCGGGGTGGCTACCGTGCTGAGCGGTGGATCGACCCGCTCCGGCGGGTCGCGTGCCGCCGGTGCGACCGCTCGGCAGAGACGGCGCGGGGTGCCGACACGTCGAGCGACCCCGGTCGAAGCGGAAAGGGGGCAATGATGCCCGCCCGTACACGCAGACGATTCCTCCACCTGGTCACGGCCGCGATCGCGGCGCTGGGGGTGCTCTCCGCGGCACCCCTCACCCCCGCCGCACCCGCGGCCGGGGCCGCCCCCGGCAGCCCGGCGCTGACCCCGCCGCTGGGGTGGAACAGCTGGAACAGCTTCGGGTGCGGCATCACCGAGGCCCAGGTCCGCCAGGCGGCGGACGCGATGGTGTCCTCGGGGATGCGGGACGCCGGCTACCGGTACGTGGTGGTCGACGACTGCTGGTTCGACCCGAACCGCGACGCGCAGGGCAACCTGCGCTCCCACCCCACCAAGTTCCCCAGCGGCATGAAGGCGCTGGGCGACTACATCCACGCGCGCGGCCTGAAGTTCGGCATCTACCAGGTGCCCAACGAGAAGACCTGCGCCCAGACCACGGGCGCGCACCCCGGTGCGACCGGCAGCAAGGGCCACGAGGCGCAGGACGCCCGGACGTTCGCCTCCTGGGGCGTGGACTACCTCAAGTACGACTGGTGCTCGGGCGCGGGCACCCGGGACGAGCAGGTGGCCCGGTTCACCATCATGCGCGACGCGCTGCGCGCCACGGGTCGCCCGATCGTCTACAGCATCAACCCCAACAGCTTCCACGCCATCACCGGGGACAAGTACGACTGGGGCGAGGTGGCCGACCTGTGGCGGACCACCGAGGACCTGCTGGACATCTGGCAGAACGGCAACGTCAACAGCTACCCGATGGGCGTGGGCAACGTCCTGGACGTGACCGCGCCGCTGGCCGCGCAGAACGGTCCGGGCAACTGGAACGACCCGGACATGCTCGTCGTCGGCCGCCCGGGGCTCAACCTCACGCAGTCGCGGTCGCACTTCGCGCTGTGGGCGCTGATGGCCGCCCCGCTGATGGCCGGCAACGACATCCGCACCATGTCCTCCGACATCAGCGCGATCCTGCGCAACCCCCGCCTGATCGCGGTCAACCAGGACCCGCTGGGCGCGGGCGGGCGACGGGTCCGCGACGACGGCAACACCGAGGTCTTCGCCAAGGCCCTGGCCGACGGCTCGGTCGCGGTGGGCCTGTTCAACCGCGGTGGCGGCAGCACCACCATCTCCACCACCGCCGCCCAGGTCGGCCTGTCCGGGAGCGCGTTCACCCTGACCGACCTGTGGACCGGTGGCACCTCGAGCACCTCGGGCGCCATCTCGGCCACCGTGCCCGCGCAGGGCGTGGCCGCGTTCCGGGTCACCGGCGGCAGCCCCGTCGCCGCCACCACCTCCCGGCTGCGCGGCGCCGGCTCCGGCCGCTGCGTCGACGTGGACAACGCCGCCACCGCGGCCGGCACCGCCACCCTGCTGTGGGACTGCCACACCGCCGCCAACCAGCTGTGGACGACCTGGGCCGGCGGCGAGGTCCGGGTCTTCGGCGACAAGTGCCTCGACGCCGACAACCAGGGCACCGCCAACGGCACCCGCGTGATCATCTGGACCTGCAACGGCCAGGCGAACCAGCGCTGGACCTTCGGCTCGGACGGGTCCATCCGCAACGCCCACGCCGGCCTCTGCCTGGACGCCGACCAGGCCGGCACCGCCAACGGCACCAGGCTGATCCTGTGGACCTGCAACGGGCAGGCCAACCAGAGGTGGGTCCGCGTCTGACGCGCAGGACCGGGCCGTCCACCAGGGGAGCGGGGGTCGAGCGGGCGCGCCACGCCTGCCCGGCCCCCGCTCCCCGTTCAGGCCCGCCGGAGCTGGAAGCGCTGGTTGGGGCTGCCGGTGAGGGCGTACTGGGAGATGCGGGCGCCGTCGGCGGTGGAGGCGGACCACACGTCCATCGCGAGGCCGCTCTGCTGGTTGACCAGGCTCACCACGCCACCGCCGTGGTCGACCAGCCGCCACAGCTGGTTCGGGGTGCCGGCATCGCGCTGCTGGGTGATGTCGGCGCCGCTGCCGGTGCCGGAGACCTGGAGCACCAGGCCGCTGTGCCGGGCCCGGACGCGGTGGTGGTCGCCGGTGGGCAGGAAGTCGAACTGCTGGTTGGCGCCGCCCGTCGCGGGCCACTGGACCAGGGCCGCGCCGGCGGCGGTCGAGGCGCCGGTGACGTCGGCCGACTTGCCGCTGTGCTGCGCCACGAGGTGGTAGTGCACGCCCGGCTCGACCAGCGGCGGCTGCCCGAGGGAGGTCACGCGGTAGGTGCGACCGGCCTGCCCGGTGAACCGCACCAGGTCGGGCTCGACCTGCTCCGGCCGGACGGTGGCGCCGCCGGTCACGTCGCGCACCTCGTACGACCCGGTGAACACCCGGCTGCGGACCCGGACCACGCCGTCGCGGTCGGGGGTGACGGACAGCTCCACGGCCCGGCCACCGCTCCACGCGGCGCCGACGGTGTACCCGCCCCGGCCGCGCAGCCCGTCCACCCGGCCGACCGGCCAGGCGGTCGGCAGCGCGGGCAGCACGTGCAGTTCGCCGTTGTGGCTGTGCAGCAGCATCTCGGCGATGCCGGACGTCGCGCCGAAGTTGCCGTCGATCTGGAACGGCGGGTGCAGGTCGAACGCGTTGGGCGCGAGCCGGTCCGGCGTCACCAGCAGGCGGATCAGGTCGTGCGCCCGGCCGCCCTCCTCCAGCCGCGCCCAGTAGTTGATCTTCCAGGCCAGGGACCAGCCGGTGCCGTCGTCACCGCGCAGCTGGAGGGTCCGGCGGGCGGCCTCGAACAGCTGGGGCGTGCCCCGCTTGGTGATCTGGTTGCTCGGGTGCAGGCCGTACAGGTGGGACACGTGCCGGTGCCGGGGCTCGGTCTCGACCCAGTCGTGCAGCCACTCCATGACGTTCCCGCGCGACCCGATCCGCGTCGGGGCCAGCCGCCGGCTCGTCGCGCGGACCCGGGTCCGGAAGTCCTCGTCCACGCCCAGCACCTCCGAGGCGCGGGCGCAGCCCTCGAACAGGTCGCGCAGGATCTGCATGTCCATGGTGGGCCCGGCGCACACGCTGGCGTTCGCGTGGTGGGGCAGCTCCGGCGAGTTCGACGGGTTGGTGACCAACCACTTCGAGGTCGGTTCCTCCACCAGGGTGTCGAGGAAGAACTGGGCCGAGCCCTTCATCGCGGGGTAGTACGAGCGCAGGAACCCGACGTCGCCGGTGAACAGGTAGTGGTCCCAGATCAGGGTGGACAGCCACGCGCCGCCGGTCTGCCACATGCCCCAGAGCGCGCCGTCCACGACCGAGGAGCCCCGCCACGCGTCGGTGTTGTGGTGGGTGACCCAACCGCCGGCGCCGTACTGGGCCCGCGCCGTGCGGGCGCCGGTGGCGGTGAGGTCGCCGATCATGCGGAACACGGGCTCGTGGCACTCGGCGAGGTTGGTCGTGTCCGCCGGCCAGTAGTTCATCGGCAGGTTGGCGTTGAGGGTGTACTTCGACTCCCACGACGGCGCGAGCTGGTCGTTCCAGATGCCCTGGAGGTTGGCGGGCTGGGTCCCCGGCCGCGACGACGAGATCAGCAGGTACCGGCCGTACTGGAAGAGCAGGGCGGAGAACTGGGGGTCCGCGGTGCCGGCGTGCCGGGCGATGCGGACGTCGGTCGGCTGGTCCGCCGCCGCGGTGCGGCCCAGGTCGATCGTGACCCGCCCGAACAGGGCCTGGTAGTCGGCCACGTGCCGGGCGCGCAGCACGTCGTACGCCGTGCCCTGGGCGCCGCCGAGGCGGGCCCGCGCGATGCCCTGGTAGTCGCCGCCCACGTTCCGGTAGTCGACGTAGCTGGTGCCGATCGAGATCAGCAGCGTCACGCCGGTGGCGTTGGACACCCGCAGCGAACCGCCGGAGCTGCTGGTGCTCCCGCCCTCGGCGATGGCCTTGGCCAGCACGAGGAACCGGACCGAGCCGGCGATGCCGCGCTGGTCGCCGGAGCGGCCGTCCAGCGCGATGGTCGTGTTGTCCGGGCTCGACGCCGTCGCCCGCTGCGGCGTGCCGAACGAGGCGGTGAACGAGATCGCGCCCTGCGCCTCGGCCGTCAGGCGCACGGCGATCACCTGGTCCGGCGCGCTGGCGATCACCTCCCGCCGGTGCCGCACGCCGTTCACCGCGTAGGTCACGACGGTCGTCGCGGTGGTCAGGTCCAGCCACCGCTGGTAGTCGGAGACCGCGCCGCCGGGGAAGGTGAGCCTGAGGTCGCCGACGGTCTGGTAGGCGAGCTGGCCGGCCGGGTTCCCCAGCATCGCCTGGTCGATGAGGGTCTGCGCCTGCGCCCACTGGTCGGCGAACACCAGCCGCCTGATCTCCGCCAAGGCGCTCGCGCCCCGCGTGTTGGTGTAGTCGTGGGGGCCGCCCGCCCAGACCGTGTCCTCGTTGAGCTGCAACCGCTCCACGTCGGCGTTGCCGAAGACCATCGCGCCCAGGCGGCCGTTGCCGACCGGGAGCGCGCGGAGCCAGTCCGTCCCGGACTGCTCGTCGTACCACAGCGCCAGGTCGCCGACCGCGCGCACCTCCGGCGGCGCGACGGAGTCGGCGCGTGCCGCCGCCGTCCAGCCGCCCGCGCCCAGCACGGCGCCCGCGCCCGCCGCGCCGAGCTTCATCAGTTGCCTTCGAGGCAGGTCGGCCATGCTGGACCCTCCAAAGGGGACGGTGTCGACGCAGCGGCGGCCGGGGCTCCCGGCAACGTAGCCGGCGTCGCCCCGGAGCGTCAACCACCGTGAGCACCCTGATGTGAGCGATAACATCAACCACGCTGCGATGACCTGGTCGAACCCCCGTTCGACAGGAGGAAGCTGCCGTGCTGGAGCGGCGGATTTGGTCCGTTCGGCTCACAAGTTAGCGCTAACAATTTTAGCAGTTTCCTGCGTTGACGCCCCGAGTCGCCGCCGGCTACGGTGCCCGAGCGGGTCCTGGTGAGCCGTGCGGTACCGGCCCGGGCGAGTGGTCCGGTCGCACCCGTCGACGATGACGAGGGAGCCTTCTGATGCGACGAACACGTTGGGGCGCGAGGGCGGACCGGCCGGGGGATCCCGGCCGACGACCGGTGACGGCCGCCGTGGCGGCGGTGCTGCTCGCGGCCGGGGCGGTCACCGCGGTCACCGCCGCGCCCGCGTCGGCGGCGACGGTCGACCCGAGCGCGTGGTACGTGCTGGTGAACCGCACCAGCGGCAAGGCGCTGGACGTCCACAACCTGTCGACCGCCGACGGGGGCCGCATCACCCAGTGGACGCGCAACGACGGCGCCAACCAGCAGTGGCAGTTCCTGGACTCGGGCGGCGGCTACTACCGGCTCAAGTCCCGGCACTCCGGCAAGGTCCTCGACGTGCCCGGCTCGTCGACCGCGGACGGCGCCGCGATCCAGCAGTGGGCCGACCACGGCGGGACCAACCAGCAGTTCCGGCTGGCCGACTCCGACGGCGGGCACGTGCGGCTGATCGCCCGGCACAGCGGCAAGGCGGTGGAGGTGCAGGGCGCGTCCACCGCGGACAACGCCAACGTCGTCCAGTACGCCGACCACGGCGGGGCCAACCAGCAGTGGCAGCTCGCCAGGGTGTCGGGCGGCGACCCCGGCGGCAGCGGCTGCGGCCGGGTGCCGACGTTGCGCAGCGGCACGCACACGATCCAGAGCGGCGGGAAGAGCCGCAGCTTCATCCTGCGGGTGCCCGACGGTTACGACAACAGCCGCCCCTACCGGCTGATCTTCGGGTTCCACTGGCGGGGCGGCACGATGAACGACGTCGCCTCCGGCGGGACCAGCGGGACCGCGTGGTCGTACTACGGGATGCAGGAGCAGTCGAACAACAGCGCGATCCTGGTCGCGCCCCAGGGCCTCGGCAACGGCTGGGCCAACTCGGGCGGCGAGGACGTCACGTTCGTCGACGACATGATCAGGCGGATCGAGGGCGACCTCTGCGTCGACCCGAAGCTGCGCTTCGCGATGGGCTTCAGCTACGGCGGCGGCATGAGCTACGCGCTCGCGTGCGCCAGGGCGACCGTGTTCCGGGCGGTGGTCGTCTACGCCGGCGCGCAGTTGAGCGGGTGCGCCGGTGGGAGCCAGCCGATCGCCTACTTCGGCCTGCACGGCCTCACGGACAACGTCCTCAACATCTCGCTGGGCCGGCAGCTCCGAGACCGGTTCGTGGCCAACAACGGCTGCACGCCGCAGAACCCGCGCGAGCCGGCGCAGGGCAGCATGAGCCACGTGACCACGACGTACTCGTGCCGGGCGGGCTACCCGGTGCAGTGGGCCGCGTTCGACAACGGCCACATGCCCGGCCCGGTCGACGGCACCTACGCCGAGAGCGGCGTGCGGACCTGGACCAAGGGCGAGGCCTGGAGGTTCATCTCGCAGTTCTGATCACGACACCGG
>NZ_JBHWIE010000247.1:0-10597 GCF_042732085.1 Actinosynnema sp. NPDC059797 | reverse complement strand
GTGACCGGGCCGAACGGCGGGGGCAAGACCACGCTCGTGCGCGTGCTCGGCGGCGAGCTGCGGCCCGGCTCCGGCACGGCGGACGTGCCCGCGCGGGTCGGCCACCTGCGGCAGGACGAGGCGGCGTGGCGGCCGGGGCTGACCGTGCTGCGGGCGTTCGCCGAGGGGCTGCCCGGCCACCCGGACGAACACGCCGACCGCCTGCTCTCACTGGGCCTGTTCGAGCGCCGCGACCTCACCGCGCGGCTCGGCGAGCTGTCCTACGGGCAGCGGCGGCGCGTGGAGCTGGCGCGGCTGGTGACCCGGCCGGTCGACCTGCTGCTGCTCGACGAGCCCACGAACCACCTCTCTCCCGGACTGGTGGAGGACCTGGAGGCGGCGCTGGCCCACTACCCGGGCGCGCTGGTGGTGGTCACCCACGACCGCCGCCTGCGGGAGCGGTTCGGCGGCACGCGCCTGCACCTGGAGGGCGGGGAGGTCGTCACGGCCGGTGGAGGCGCTTCAGGGTGAACAGGTTGTCGGTCGGGTCCACGGTCGCGTGGAGCAGCGCGCCGACCCGGTGCTCCGGGTCGGTGGAACCGCGGTGGGTCGCCTCGAACGGGGACACGTCGTCACCGCTGATGCGCAGGCGCAGCACGGCGACGTCCGCGCTGTCGTCGCCGGGGCTGACCAGTTCCAGCCCGATGACCTCCGCGACCGCGGGGCGGCCGGCGCGCAGCAACCGCTCGGTGTCGCTCCTGTGCTCGTCGGCGTCGAACCAGATCGCGAACCCGAGCGGCAGGATGAACACCAGCAACAGCACCTCGATGAGCGCGCACGCCCACCACGGGATGTCGGTGGTGAACAGCAGGACCGCGGGCATCGCCACCATGAGCCAGCACAGCACGGCGGACGAGCGGAGGGTGAACCGCGTTCCAGGGCCCCCGATCGACGCCTGCCTGGGGGTGGCGCCTTCACCTGCGGTCACCCGGTCATGGTAGCGAGGCCCGGTGCCGCCCCAGGGCCTTTTCGGCCGGCGCTTCGGGGCGGCATCCCCTTTCCCGGGAGCGCTTCGCGGGACTGGATACGGTGGCCCCATGCGCGAAACCGCCGAAGAACTCGCCGAACTCCAAGCCCTGCTCGACGCCTCCCTGTCCCGCTCCACCGACCACCTCCGCTCGATCGTCGCCGAGCGCACGCTGACCGCGGAGCAGCTCACCGGGGTGCTGACCGGCATGTGCACGCTCGCCCTGTCCACCGTGACGGCCAAGGGCGAACCGCGGATCAGCGGCGTGGACGGGCACTTCCTGCACGGCCGGTGGCACTTCGGCACGGCGCGCACCGCCGCCAAGGCCCGCCACCTCGCCGCCCGGCCCGCCGCGAGCGTCGCGCACCTGCGCGGCGAGGACCTGGGCGTGTTCACGCACGGCACGGTGGAGGTCCTCAACCCGGAGGACGGCGACCCGGCCCCGGACTGGCCGGACCTGCTCGCGTACTTCAAGGACTTCTACGGCGACCAGACCGACTGGGACAAGGACGTGATCTACTACCGGTTGCGCCCGCACTGGATGACCGTCTACGCCCCCGACCTCACCAAGCTGACCGCACCGTGACGGCCGGGTCGTGGCGGCCGGGTCGTGACCGCCGGGTCGTGACCGCCGCACCATGACCGCCGCGGAGGGGTGGGCCCGGCACGCGATGCGAAACCCACCCCTTTGTCGCGATCGGTTCGTGAGCCACCTCCTCCCGGCGCCGAGGTGTTCCGCGTGGACACCCGGCCCCGTGCCTTCGGGTCACGCCCTCCACCATGCACGTGCCGCGGGGCGCGCACCACACGCCTCCCACCATCGGGCCGGCGAACCACCCCGCTGAGTGATGAGATCCTTGCGCATCAAGAGTTTCCACTCCGTGGGACACCCCCTGGCCGGGCACTAGATTCGTCCTGTCTCGAACTCCTGGGGGTGACATGTCTTCGCCGTTGGACAACCCGGCTTGGGCGTCGTTGACCGGTGCGCACGCGCGTTTCGCCGAGGTGCGCGGGCAGGCGCGGCGCTACGTGCCGGACGTGGCGCCGTTCCTGGCCGTGGCCGACGACCCGGGTGACGGCGTGTGGTCGGACGTGGCCGCGCTGGCCGGTCCGGGCGCGGTGGTGGCGGTGAACTCGTCGCTGGCGCCGCCGGGGGCCTGGGAGGTGGTCGACCGGGTGCCCGGTGTGCAGCTGGTGGCCGCGGACGTGCCGGACGAGCCGTTCGCCGAGGCGGTCCGGCTGGGGCCGGCGGACGTGCCGGAGGTGCTGGACCTGGTGGAGCGCACGCGGCCGGGGCCGTTCCGGGTGCGCACGATCGAGCTGGGCGCGTACCTGGGGGTGCGCCGGGACGGCAGGCTGGTGGCGATGGCGGGTGAGCGCCTGCGACCGCCGGGGTACACCGAGATCAGCGCGGTGTGCACGGACCCGGCGTACCGGGGGCGTGGGCTGGCCACGCGGTTGGTGCTGGCGGTGGCGCACGGCATCCGGGCGCGCGGCGAGACGCCGATCATGCACGCGGCGGCGGGCAACACCGGGGCGATCCGGCTGTACGAGTCGCTGGGCTTCGAGCTGCGGAGGACCACGTCGTTCGTGTCGCTGCGGGTGCCCGAGGCGTCGGTGGTGTGACCGTTTGCCGTGCTCGCGGCGGGGGTAAGCCGGTGGGGTGAACAACGCGCTCGACATCTCGGACCGGTTCCCGGACCTGTCGGTCGACGACCTCGTGGTGGACTACGAGGACGGTGACGACCCCGTGCTGCGGCGTTCCGACGGGTCGCTGGTGGACACGTGGCGGGAGAACTACCCGTACTCGGAGCGGATGACCCGCGAGGAGTACGACCTGTCGAAGCGGCTGCTGCAGATCGAGCTGCTGAAGCTCCAGTACTGGATCAAGGACACGGGTGGCCGGGTGGTCATCGTGTTCGAGGGGCGGGACGCGGCGGGCAAGGGCGGGACGATCAAGCGGTTCACCGAGCACCTGAACCCGAGGGGCGCGCGGGTGGTGGCGCTGGGCAAGCCGACCGAGCGCGAGCAGGGCGAGTGGTACTTCCAGCGGTACGTCGAGCACCTGCCGACGGCGGGCGAGGTCGTGCTGTTCGACCGGTCCTGGTACAACCGCGCCGGGGTCGAGCGGGTGATGGGGTACTGCACCGACGAGCAGTACGAGCGGTTCACGCGGCAGGCGCCGACGTTCGAGCGGATGCTGGTGGACGACGGGATCATGCTGGTCAAGCTGTGGTTCTCGGTCTCGCGGGCGGAGCAGCGGACGCGGTTCCTGATCCGGCAGGTCGACCCGGTGCGGCAGTGGAAGCTGAGCCCGAACGACGTGCGGTCGCTGGACCTGTGGGACGCCTACACCGAGGCGAAGGTGGCGATGTTCCGGGCCACGGACACCGAGGCCGCGCCGTGGACCGTGGTGAAGAGCAACGACAAGAAGCGGGCCCGGATCGAGGCGATGCGCAGCGTGCTGGCGCGCGTGGACTACGCCGACAAGGACCCGGAGGTGGTGGGCGAGCCGGACCCGAAGGTGGTGGGCCCGGCGGCGACGCTGCTGGAGGAGGGCGAGGACGAGGCGTCGCTGAGCCCGACGCCGCTCGCGCCGGTCGACGACCCCGACCACGGCCCCGGCGTGCACCCGGCCACGTAGCGCACCAGCCCCGACGGTTCGGGTGTCCGCCGGATGGCGGTCACCCGGCGGTGGGAACATGGCGGGGTCGTGTTCGGGCCGAGGCTCACGAGGGGTGTCGATGACGCAGGGGACCGGCTGGTGGCGGTCGGCGGTGGTGTACCAGGTCTACCCGCGGAGTTTCGCCGACTCCGACGGTGACGGGATCGGTGACCTGAACGGGATCACCTCCCGGTTGGACCACCTGGAACGGCTCGGCGTCGACGTGGTCTGGCTGTCGCCGGTCTACGCCTCGCCGCAGGCCGACAACGGGTACGACATCTCCGACTACCAGGCGATCGACCCGGCGTTCGGCACGCTGGCGGACTTCGACCGGCTGGTGGCCGAGCTGCACGCCCGCGGCATGAAGCTGGTGATGGACCTGGTGGTCAACCACACCTCCGACCAGCACGCCTGGTTCGTCGAGTCGCGCTCGTCGAAGGACGACCCGAAGCGGGACTGGTACTGGTGGCGGCCACCGCGCGAGGGGTTCGAGGCGGGGCAGCCGGGCGCGGAGCCGACGAACTGGGAGTCGTTCTTCTCCGGGCCGGCCTGGACGCTGGACGAGGCGACCGGCGAGTACTACCTGCACCTGTTCGACCGCCGCCAGCCGGACCTGAACTGGGAGAACCCCGAGGTCCGCCACGCCGTGTACGAGATGATGCGGTGGTGGCTGGACCGCGGCGTCGACGGGTTCCGCATGGACGTGATCAACCTGATCGCCAAGGACCCGGCCCTCCCGGACGGCGCCCTGACCGGCACCGCCGGGTTGGGCGACGGCTACCCGCACTACGGCACGCGGGACCGGGTGCACGACTTCCTCCAGGAGATGCACCGGGAGGTCTTCGCCGGCCGCGAGGGCCTGCTGACGGTGGGGGAGATGCCCGGGGTGACGTGGGAGCAGGCGCGGCTGTTCACCGACCCGGCGCGGCACGAGGTGGACATGGTGTTCCAGTTCGAGCACGTCTCGCTCGACCACGGCCCGGGCGGCAAGTTCGACCCGCGCCCGCTGGACCTGCGGGCGCTCAAGGCGTCGCTGGGCCGGTGGCAGACCGCTCTGGGCGAGGTGGGCTGGAACAGCCTGTACTGGAACAACCACGACCAGCCCCGGGTGGTGTCCCGCTTCGGCGACGACGGTACGTGGTGGCGCGAGTCGGCCACGGCGCTGGCCACCGTGTTGCACCTGCACCGCGGCACGCCCTACATCTACCAGGGCGAAGAGCTGGGCATGACCAACGCGCCGTTCCGGTCGATCGACGACCTGCGCGACGTGGAGTCGCTCAACCACTACCGCGAGGCCGTCGCCGCCGGAACGGACCCGGACGAGGTGCTGCGCGGCCTGCGCGCGATGGGCCGCGACAACGCCCGCACCCCCGTGCAGTGGGACGCGAGCCCCAACGCCGGGTTCACCACCGGCCGACCGTGGCTCGCGGTCAACCCCAACCACACCTGGCTCAACGCCGCCGCCCAGTACGACGACCCGCGCTCCGTCTTCAACCACTACCGGCGGCTCATCGAGCTGCGCCACGCGCTCCCGGTGATCGCCCGCGGCGACTTCCGGATGCTCCTGGCCGACGAGCCCCACCTCTACGCCTACGAGCGCACCCTGAACGACGACCGGCTGCTCGTCGTGGCCAACCTCGACGGCACACCGCGAACCGCCGTCCTGGACGGCGGCTGGTCGGCTGCCGACCTGTTGCTGTCCAACGTCGACGAGCCGTCGGTCGTGAGCGGCCGGATCGCCATGGAGCCGTGGTCCGCACACGTCTTCATGAAGTGAGGCCGCGGTAGCACGACGCAAACCCTTCCCAATGACGAGAAGAGGATTTCGCATGTCCGCAGCAAGAAAGATCCGACCGGCGGCGCTCGTCGCCGGTCTGGCCCTCGCCCTGGTCGGCGCCCTCGCGCCGGCCGGGGTGGGGACACCGCCGGCTCAGGCCGCCGCCGTCTCCACCGCCGACAGCGATCAGCTCAAGACGTGGTGGCACGACAACCACGAGTTCAACACCACCAGCCCGGTGGCGAGCGACAAGGTCCGGCGCTCGTCGTTCTACGACGTCCAGGTGGCCACCGCCGCCGCGCCGACGACCAGGTACGACTCGTTCGCGTACATGAGCATCGCGCGCAGCGGCAAGGGCAAGATCGGCTACACCAAGGAGGACGGCGCGGAGTTCTCCTCGTCGGCGAACCTGACCATGAGCTGGTCGTCCTTCCAGTACGCCACCGACGTGTGGGTGGACGTCTCCCTGCGCACCGGCCAGAGCGTCTCCTCGGCCGACCAGGTCAAGATCAAGCCGAGCAGCCTGAACTTCGTCAAGCAGCTCGTCGACGGCGACACCGTGCGCATCAAGGTGCCCTACAGCGCGGCGGGCCACCGCTTCTCCGTCGAGTTCGACCCGCAGCTCTACACCGCGTACAACGACATGTCGGGCCCGGCCACCGACGCCGGCAAGCTCACCACGTCGTCGGGCAACGGCAACCGCGCCATCCACACCGAGCCGCGCAACTCCATGATGATCTTCGCTGAACCGGCGCCCACCGGTGCGGAGCGGGACCGGCTGATCCCCACGTCGTCCTCGGGCAGCACCTACTACCCGCCGCAGGGGCAGGTCACCAACCTGAACACGATCAGCGAGGAGATCGTGTACTTCCGGCCCGGCACCTATTACATGACCTCGAAGTACCACGCGCTGCTGCCCAAGCAGGTCAAGTGGGTCTACCTGGCGCCCGGCGCGTACGTGAAGGGGGCCATCCGCTTCCCCGACGACAGCCAGGGCCTCTACAAGGTCACCGGCTACGGCGTGCTCTCCGGTGAGCAGTACGTCTACGAGGCCGACACCGCCAACGGCTACAACCACCTCTCCGGCTCCTCGAACTGCCACTCCACCTGCGTGAAGATGCTGCAGTTCCAGTCGGCCGGCGGTCGGCAGCAGCACCTGGACCTGCAGGGCGTGACCATCAACGAACCGCCGTACCACTCGTTCGTCGTCTACGGCGACGAGCAGACGTTCAGCATGAGGGTCGAGAACTACAAGCAGGTCGGCTCCTGGTACTGGCAGACCGACGGCATCGAGCTGTACCGCGGCAGCACCATGAAGAACACGTTCTTCAACGCCAACGACGACGTGCTGAAGATGTACCACAGCGACGTCACCATCGACAACACGGTGATCTGGAAGAACGAGAACGGCCCCGTCATCCAATGGGGCTGGACCCCGCGCAACATCGACAACGTGCGCGTGAACAACACCCACGTCATCCACAACCGGATGTATTGGAAGGACGTCAAGTACAACACCTGCGTCCTCAACTCCTCCTCGCACTGGGAGGACATGGGCTCGACCACCAAGGCCGACCCCAACGCGTGGGTGAGGAACATGACCTTCGAGAACATCACCGTCGAAGGCATGACCAACTGCGCCATCCGCGTCTTCGCCCTGTCCAGCACCGAGAACGTCCACGTCAAGAACCTCAAGATCGACGCCTGGAACCACCTCGACGCGTCCTCGCAGGTCAACCTCCTCAAGCGGTACAGCAACAGCGGCGGGCAGAAGGTCACCCTCGGCAACGAGACGCGTGACAGCCGCGGCCTGAAGCTGGAGAACTACACCGTCGGCGGCACCGTCATCGACAAGTCCGGCACCAACTGGGCCGCCGACAAGCCCGGCCGCATCGGCTTCGACGCCGAGACCTGGGACAACTGGAACGCCTGGGGCCCCGGCGGCGGCAACCCCGGCCCCGACCCGGACCCGGTCACCGGCGGCCGGATCGTCAACGGCGCCACCGCCAAGTGCCTCGACCGCGCGGGCGGCGGCACGGCCAACGGCACCGCGATCCAGCAGTGGGCCTGCGCCGCGGCGCCCGCCATGACCTGGGCGCTCGACGGGCAGCAGCTGAAGTCCGGCGGCAAGTGCCTGGACGTCGAGGGCGGCGCCACCGCCAACGGCACCAAGGCCCACCTGTGGGACTGCGGCACCTGGGACAGCCAGAAGTGGGCCTTCCAGTCCAACGGCACCCTGAAGAACCTCAAGTCCGGCCGCTGTTTGGACGTCGAAGGCCAGAGCACCGCCGACGGCGCCCGCCTGCACCTGTGGGACTGCGGCACGTGGAACAGCCAGAAGTGGACCCCCACCGGCTGACCGAGCGGTCCCCGGCGCACGGCCGACCAACCACCCGTCCGTTGTGGACTGACGGTCGTGACGTGGTGCCCGAAAAACGGGATTGATCGCGGAAAAACGAGTCTGGACAAAGAAAAATACGTTCCCCTAACCTGAAGACGCCGCCGCCACGGTGTACCGAGTCCCGGCGGGAAACACTTCCCCGGTGCTCCCTTCCGATCCTGACGGAGGCACACCCATGAAGAAAACGGCCAAGGCGGCCTGGTCCGCCACCGGAGTCGCCGGTCTCGCGCTGTCCGCGGCGTTCGTCGCGTCCTCGCTGCCCGCGAGCGCGAACGTCGTCGCGGTCACGTCCCCCGTGAGCGCGGGACCGGCGGCCCACGGCCAGCAGTACCCGGACGGCCCCTCCTCCGTGGACGGCTCGCCGCTGGAGCGGTGCCGCCGCGGCACGGACTACGCCGTGCCGGGCCGCAACCCGGTCCTGGACGAGCCGCTGAACACCGGCTTCAAGAGCAACGTCGGCCTGTCGGTCAAGGTCCAGCTCGAAGGCGGCACCGCCTACGGCAGCCGCAAGCTCATCTTCACCAACACCAGCAGCGCACCCGTGCACACCGACTGCCTGGTGCTGAAGTTCCGCGCCCCCTCGGGCTCGGTGGACCACCACTACCGGGCGTCCGTCCAGTACGGGCACCCCCAGCAGGACTACGTCGAGGTCCCGCGCGGCAACGGCGAGTCGCACTACATCATCCGGTTCGGCTTCCACGACGTGCCGCTGGCCGACCGCAACATCCCGGTCGGGCAGAGCTGGACCTACGAACTGGCTGGCTCCAACCAGGGCTCGATGAGCCTGGAGGCCACGCGGGACTCCGTCGAGGTCCTGGCGGACCTGAACGTCGGCGGCAACAACTGGATCTCCCAGTACGGCACCAAGCGCCTGGGCAACTGACGCCAGGTAGGGGTGGCGGCCCCGCAACGACGCGGGCCGCCACCCGGCCATCCCGGGAGGACCCACGTGAGAACCCTCGTCTGCCTCGCCCTGACCGCCGTGGTCTCCGCCGGCTGCGCGTCCGGCGAACCCGACCACTCGCACCACCGGCACCACTCCGTCACCGCGGAGGACGCCGCGCGACTGCGCGGGGTCGCCACCACCTACCTCGGCCTGCTCTCCGGCGGCGACCCGACCGCGGCCTGGGACATGTGGACCGCCGACGCCCAGCAGCGCGACCCGCGGGAGGTGTTCGTCGACCGGCTCGCGCACTGCGCACCCGGGGTCCCCTACGAGGTGCTCGGCATCGTCGCCGACGGACCGGACCTCGCCCGGGTCTCCTGGAAGCACGGCGAGCGCACCGGCGAGCACCTGCTGCGCCTGCACGACGGGCAGTGGCGCGTCGACCCCGTCGACACCACCACCTGCGGTGCGCCGTGACCGCCCGCGCGGTGACGCTGCTGCGCGGCTCGCTCGGCCTGGTGTTCGTGTGGTTCGGCGCCCTCAAGGTCGCCGACGTGACACCGGTCGCCGACCTGGTCGCCCGCACCGCGCCCTGGCTGGACCGAGACCTGCTGCTGGTCTCGCTGGGCTCGGTGGAGGTCGTGCTCGGCGCGGCGCTGTGGCTCGGCCGCCGACTGGACCGGGTCGCGGCGGTCGCCCTGGTCCACCTGCTGGGGACGTTCCTGGTCCTGGTGGTCCAGCCGCAGGCGGCGTTCCAGGCGGGCAACCCGCTGCTGCTCACCACCGAGGGCGAGTTCGTCGTCAAGAACCTCGTCCTGATCACCGCCTGCCTGGTGCTCATGTCCGCCGACCGGCCGCGACGGGCCCGGCACCCGCTCGACGACGCGACCGACACACCCCAAGACGCCCCCGCGCGGCCCGACCGCGCGGGGTGAGCGGGACCGCTCGGTGGCGGCCGGCCGGTCCCGCTCGTGCGAAAGCGGTGGCGTCGTCGACACCCGACGGCGCCACCGCCCTCGCGGACGTCCCGGACGCCCGTCCGCCGACCGGCACCCCTGCCGCCGGCACCACTCCACACCCGGCACCACTCCACACCCGGAGGACACCGCATGCACACCGCACCACCCGCGACCCGACGCCGGACCGCCCTGCACGTCGCGCTGCTGTTATCCCTGGTCGCCACGGCGCTGACCTTCCAGCCGACCCGCGCCTCGGCCCACGGCACCGTCGTCGACCCGCCCACCCGCAACTACGGCTGCGCCACCCGCTGGAACGGCCCCGGCGCGCCGGGGATGCAGGAGCAGGACTTCATGTGCTACCTGGCCTGGAACCAGAGCCCCGACGCCATGTGGAACTGGAACGCCCTGTACGCCAACAACCTGGGGGAGGACATCGAGAGCGCCGTCCCCGACGGCCAGATCTGCAGCGCCGGGCGCGCGGAGGGCGGGCGCTACGCGCCTATGGACAACCCCGGTCCGTGGCAGGCCACGAGGGTCGGCAGCAGCTTCCCCGTCACGGTGCAGGACGTGGCCCGGCACGGCGCCGACTACCTGAAGATCTACATCACCGAGCAGGGCTTCGACCCCACCAGCTCCATGATCGGCTGGGACGACCTGGACCTCGTCGAGCAGACCGGCCGGTACGGCTCCCAGTTCGAGTACAAGACCGACGTGTCCACCTCCGGCTACAGCGGCCGACACGTCCTCGTCACGGTCTGGAAGGCGTCGCACATGGACCAGAAGTACTTCCTGTGCAGTGACATCGACTTCGGCTGACCTCCGCAACGGCGCCGCCCCGCGCGTCGCGGGGCGGCGCCACCCGGTACGGGCGCCCCGTGCGCGGGAGACCCCTCAGAGCGCGGA
>NZ_JBHWIE010000246.1:0-10657 GCF_042732085.1 Actinosynnema sp. NPDC059797 | reverse complement strand
CGCCTCCGACGTGTACTCCCTCGGCGCGACGCTGTACGCGGCGCTGGAGGGCCACCCGCCGTTCGGCGCGACCGACAACCCCTACGCCCTGCTGCGGCGGGTGTCCGAGGGCCGGGTGGAACCGCTCCGGTCCCCCGGGCCGCTGGGCGACGTGCTGCTGCGCGTGCTGCGCCGGGACCCGGGCGAGCGGCCGACGATGGCCGAGGTGCACGAGTTGTTGGGCGCGGTCGTGGAGGGCCGGCCGCTGCCCGGCGCGCCGGCGTTCGACGGGGTTCCGGGGTTCGACGAAAACGGGTCGAACGGTGACGGGGAATTGACCGGCGTCACGACACCGGTGAACGGAACACGGTTTTTTGGTGAAACCGAGTTGGTCGACCAGGCCCGCCCCGACGACCGGACCCGTCCCGTTGTCGACGACCGGTCCCCGGCCGGCACGCGACCGCTCCTCGCGCCGCGCCGCGCGCGGTGGCGGAAGGTCGTGCCGGCGGCGGGCGCCGCGGTGCTGGTCGCGGTGGGCGTCGTGCTGGGCGGCTTCCTCCGGGACGGCGAGTCGGAGGAGACCGCCCTGCCCGCCCCGACCGCGACGACGACCGGCGCGACGACCGGCGCGACCACCGCCGCGACCACCGGCGAGACCGCCGCGGGGACCACCGGCGGGACCGCCGCGACGACCCCGGCCCCGTCGTCCGGCTGCACCGCCCGCTTCCGGGTCACCACCTCCTGGCCGGGCGGTTACCAGGCCGAGGTGACCGTGCGCAACGACGGCGGGCGCGCGCTGACCGGCTGGACGGTGACCTGGCTCCTGCCCCCCGGCCACGTCATCAGCAACCTGTGGGACGGGAACCTCGCCGCGGAGGGCGGTTCGGTGCGGGTCGGCAACGCCGACTACAACGCCGAACTCCCGGTGGACGGCTCGACCACCTTCGGTTTCACCGCGAACGGCCCGGAGGCGCCGCGGCCGGACGTCGCCTGCGCGTCCGGTGATTGATCGTCCGGTCGGCGCACCGCCTCCCACGTCCGGGTGAGCATCCTGCCGCCGTCCGGAGAGGCGGCCCGGCGGGCGGCCCGCGGGCGCGGCACCTTACGCTCCACCGACGACGAACGCGCTGTGTCGTGCATCTCGGCACGTACATCGCGGATGTGTGCTGCACCACTTTCACGGCAATAGGTCGGACCACGTGTGAGCGCCGTTAAAAGCCTCGTCGATCGACTCCGCGGACTTCGGGGTCTCGCATTTCGGGAATGTCGGGTTTTGCCCGGGGGCAAGGTGGTCGATCAATTTCACAGATGGGCCACCGGGTGGAGTGACGTGCGATCCGATCGTCCTACCGCACTGCGTCGAATGGCCTAGTCATTCTTGTTTTGCCTGGTCGGTGAGCCCCGGTTGGTTGACTGTTCAATATTGGCGACGAATGGGTGAACGGATTCTCCTGTCGCAGCTCAAAGGCCATCCTTTGTGGATGATCAAAGACATGTAACGGACTTGTTACATCGTCCCGAGTTCGGTCTCACGATCAATGGAGGCTATTTCCTGATCAGCTGATTCCTCCTTGACTGGCATGTTGCCCTTGAGTACCGTACGAACTCGTTCTGGGGTTAGGCGAATAGCGGTTCACGCCTTCGTCTAGATGCTTTTTTGATTCCGCTTCCTGCTGGGGGGAGAGTGGAGTGATCAGTTACGTGTGCCCGCCGTTCGTCGGTGGATCACCTCGGGGTGAAACGCCGTGAACTCGTCATTGATCTTCGGTAAGTGGTACGAGCGCGCCGGTGTGCGCACCGATCCCCACCGCACGTTCTGCGCGGAGGTGGAGTCCGGCCTGACCGCGTTCCCGCTGAAGCTCATCCCGCACTTGGCGCACCCGCTGACCGAGAAGCTCCCGGAGGAGGAGCGCGACGCGGTGGTCACCCGCCGCTTCTACGAGTACATGAACTTCGTGGCGAACCTGGAGGCCAAGGTCGTCAACCGGGGCACGCTGGTCGTCGCGTTCGACCAGGCGGGCCTGGGCATCGACCGGCAGCTGCGGCTCGACGCGTGGAAGATCTACTGCGACGAGGCGCACCACGCGCACACCAGCTTCGACATGGTGGACCAGGTGGAGCGCGCGACCGGCGTGCCCGGCCTGCCCTACTCGTTCGACCACACCCTCGACCGGCTCGACGGCAGCGGGCGGGCGCTCCACCCGCAGACCGCGCAGCTGCTCCAGGTCGTGGTGTTCGAGACGGTGGTGACCTCCCTGCTGGAGGACATCCCCAACGACGAGACCGTCGCCGGCACGATCCGCGAGGTCGTCGCCGACCACGCCCGCGACGAGCGCCGGCACCACGCCTTCTACACCCGGTTCTTCGACTTCCTCTGGGGTGTCATGGACGAGGACACGCGGGCCCGCTCCGCGCGCTGCCTGCCCGGCATCATCACCGCCTGCCTCTCACCCGACATCCCCGCCATCCGCAGGTCCCTGCTCGCCACCTCGCTCACCCCCGGCGAGGTGGAGCAGGTGATCGGCGAGACCTACACCGCCGCCTCGGTCCAGGCCGACCTCCGCGCGTCCGCGCGGCACACCCTGAAGATGTTCTACGACCACGACGTCCTGGAGGTGCCCGGCGCCCGCGAGGACTTCGCGACGGCGGGCCTGCTCCTGCCCGAGGAGGGTGGCCACCGTGGGTGAACCCGGTCAGTTCCCCTACGACGCGGGGCTGCACCCCGGCGGCTACACCACCAGGCACTGGACGATCCGGCAGCTCGCCGGCCTCGGCGACGCCACCGACACCAACGCCCGGTTCCGCTACCTGCTCGACCGCGGCGAGACCGGCCTGTCCCTGGCGTTCGACCTGCCGACCCAGATGGGCCTGGACCCCGACGACCCGGCGACCGTCGGCGAGGTCGGCCGCGCGGGCGCGTCGATCGCGACGGTGGACGACTTCGCCGCGGTGTTCGAGGGCATCCCGCTCGACCGCATCTCCGTGTCGTTCACCATCAACGCGACCGCGCCGATGATCCTCGCGATGTGGATCGTCGCCGCCGAGGAGAGCGGCGTCGACCCGGCCGCGCTGCGCGGCACCCTCCAGAACGAGATGCTCAAGGAGCACCTGGCCCGGCACGCGGTCGTGTTCGACCTCGACCACAGCTTCCGGTTCTCCCTCGACGTCATCGAGCACTGCGTCCGGCACCTGCCGAAGGTCAACCCGATCTCGATCTCCGGCGGCCACGCGCGGGAGGCGGGCGCGACCCGCCCCCTGGAGGTGGCGCTCGCCATCGCCGACGCGGAGCAGTACCTCGACGGCATGATCGCCCGCGGGTTCACCGTGGACGAGGTGGCCGCGCAGTTCAGCTTCATCTTCGGCTCGCACCTGGAGATCCTGGCCGAGGCGGCGAAGTTCCGCGCCGCCCGCAGGATCTACGCCACCCGCATGCGCGACCGCTACGGCGCGCGTGACGCGAAGTCGATGAAGCTGCGCGCCCAGGTCAACACCTTCGGCTCGGCCCTGGCCGTGCAGGAGCCGCTGAACAACATCGCCCGCACGACCGTGCAGGCGATCTCGGCGGTGCTCGGCGGCGTGCAGTCGCTGCACGTGTGCTCGTTCGACGAGGCGGTGCAGACGCCCGGCGAGCTGGCGGCCCGGGTCGCGCTCCGCATCCAGCAGATCCTGCTGCACGAGACCGACCTGGCCCGGCACGTCGACCCGCTCGGCGGGTCCACGGTGCTGGAGCGGCTCGTCGACGAGGTCGAGGCGGAGGCGCTGTCCTGGTTGGACCGCATCGAGCAGCGGGGCGGCCTGCTCGCCGCGCTGCGCAGCGGCTGGCTCTCCGGCGAGATCGACGACATGGCGTTCCGCGACCGCGGCCCCGTCGTCGGCGTCGCGGACGCGGACGAGTCGGAGCACGAGCGCGCCCTGCTGCGCGAGCAGCGCAAGTCCGGTGTCGCCGCCGGCAGGCGGAGGCCCTTCTCCCGGGTCGAGTGCCCGGACCAGCTCGCCGCCGTGTCCGCGGCCGCCGAGGCCGGGCAGAACGTGCTGCCCGCGCTGGTGGAGGCCGCCCGGGCGCGGGCGAGCATCCAGCAGATGTGCACGGCGGTGGCCCGCGGCATCGGCCACCCCGCCGGTCTGGCGTCCCCGGCCCACGCCTGAACCACGCCGGTCCCTCGTCCCACAGCGATCTTCGGTCAATTCACAGGAGCACCCATGTGCGGGATCACCGGTTTCGTCGACTTCACCCCTGCTTCGGAGGAGCGGGAGGTGTTGATCGACACCATGACCGCCACGATGCACCGCCGCGGTCCGGACGACCAGCGCACGTGGCTGGACCGCCACGTCGCGCTGGGCGTGCGGCGGTTGTCCGTGGTGGACCTCGTCGGCGGTGTGCAGCCGATGGTCGCCCAGGAGCCGGGTCAGCCCCCGGTCACCCTGGCCTACACCGGCGAGGTCTTCAACTGCGACGAGCTGCGGGCCGAGCTGCGCTCGCACGGCCACACCTTCAAGACCAGCAGCGACACCGAGGTCGTGCTCGCGTCCTACCTCCAGTGGGGCGCGGCGTGCGCGGAGCGCCTGCTCGGCATGTTCGCCTTCGCGGTGTGGGACGGCCGCACCGAGGAGGTGCACCTGATCCGCGACCGCTTCGGCATCTACCCGATGTACTACACCGAGGTGCCCGGCGGGTTCGTGTTCGGCTCCGCGCTCATGGCCCTGCTCAAGCACCCGGCCGTCGAGCCGGTCGTGGACCTGGAGGGCCTGCGCGCCATCGTCGACTTCGTGAAGGCGCCGGAGAACGGCATCTTCGCCGGGGTCAAGGAGGTCCGCGGCGGCACGATCGTCCGCTTCGGCCGCAACGGGCTGTCGGTCAGCACCTACTGGACCCCGCCCGCCCGGCCGCACGAGGACGACCTCGACACCACCGTGGGCACGGTCCGCGAGCTGCTTGAGGACGCGGTCCGCAGGCAGATGCACAGCGACGTGCCGCTGGGCGTGTTCCTGTCGGGCGGCCTGGACTCCAGCGCCCTGCTGGCGCTCGCCGCGCGCCACAACGGCGGCAAGACGCTGCGCACCTACTCGATCGACTTCGCGGGCCACGACAAGATCTTCACCCCCGACGAGGTCCGCTCCACCCCTGACTACCCGTTCGTGGCGCGCATGGTCGAGCACCTGGGCACCGACCACACGCGGGTCGTCGTCTCGCCCGAGGAGCTGATGGACCCCGAGGTGCGCCGGGAGGTCCTGCTGGCCCGGGACATCCCGACCTCGCTGGGCGACCTCGACACCTCGTACCTGCTGCTGGCGCGCCGGTTCCGCCAGGACTGCACGGTGGCGCTGGGCGGCGAGGGCGCGGACGAGCTGTTCGGCGGCTACCACTGGTTCCTGGAGGACCGCTTCGTCGACGCGCAGGCGCTGCCGTGGCTGGAGTTCGGCCGCCAGATGGCCGGCAAGAACGGCCTGCGCAACACCGGCCTGATCAACCAGGAGCTGGTGGAGTCGCTGGGCAGCGACGAGGCCGAGCGCGACCTGTACGCCTCGGAGGTCGCCAAGATCGAGAAGCTGCCCGGCGAGTCCGACGTGGACCGCAAGATCCGCATCGTGACCTACCTGAACCTGACCGGCTACCTGCGGATCATCCTGGACCGCAAGGACCGCATCGGCATGGCCGTGTCGCTGGAGGGCCGCGTGCCGTTCCTCGACCACCGGCTGGTCGAGTACGTCTACAACGTGCCGTGGGCGATGAAGTCCTTCGACGGCCGGGAGAAGTCGCTGCTGCGCGCCGCCGTCCGCGACCTGCTGCCGCCCTCGGTGCTGTACCGCAAGAAGGCCGGCTACCCGCCGATCGACGACCCGGCCTACGACCGCGCGCTGCGCGGCATGGTCACCGACCTGCTGGCCGACGGCTCCGCGCCGATCCAGCCGTTCCTCGACCTGTCGACCGCCAAGTCCTACCTGGCGGACCCGACCTCCGACGCGGTCAAGGAGAAGGTCAACCGCTTCTCGCTGGAGATGGTCCTGTACCTGAACGAGTGGCTGGACACCTACAACGCCCGGCTCGCGATCTGATGGGGTACCGCGTGTCGACACAGTCCAAGGGGGAGCTGGTGGACCTGCTCGGCATCGGTTTCGGCCCCTCCAACCTCGCGCTGGCCATCGCCGTGCACGAGCACAACGAGCACAGCGAGGCCGGGGAGGCGCCGATCAGCGCCGCCTTCCACGAGCGGCAGCCCCGGTTCGGGTGGCACCGGGACATGCTGATCGACGACAGCACCATGCAGATCTCCTACCTCAAGGACCTGGTGACGCTGCGCAACCCGACCAGCGCCTTCTCGTTCGTGGCCTACCTGCACGAGAAGGGCCGCCTGGTCGACTTCATCAACCACCAGGTCATCTACCCGTCGCGGGTGGAGTTCCACGACTACCTGGAGTGGGCGGCCGCGCGGTTCGTCCCCCAGGTGGAGTACGGCAGCGAGGTCACCGCGATCCACCCGGTGGTGACCGACGACCGGGTCACCGCGCTGGACGTGCACGCGGTCAGCGAGGACGGCGTCACGGTGCGGCGCGCGCGCAACGTCGTGCTCGCCACGGGCCTGTCGCCGTGCCTGCCCGACGGCGTGGAGCGCGGCGACCGGATCTGGCACAGCGGCGAGCTGCTGGGCCGGGTCGCGGGGCTGGGCGACGCGCGGCCCAAGCGGCTCGCGGTGGTCGGCGCCGGGCAGAGCGCGGCGGAGGTGACCGAGTACCTCCACCGCACGTTCACCGACGCGGAGGTGTACTCGGTCTTCAGCCGGTACGGCTACAGCGCCGCCGACGACAGCCCGTTCGCCAACCGGATCTTCGACCCGGCGGCCGTGGACGAGTTCTTCACCAGCGACACCGAGGTCCGGCAGATGCTGCTGGAGTACCACGCCGGCACGAACTACGCCGTCGTGGACCGGGATCTGATCAACGAGTTGTACCGCCGCTCGTACCACGAGCGGGTGACGGGCCGCCGGAGGTTGCGGTTCCTCAACGTGTCCCGTCCGCGGCGGGTGACCCCCACCGCGGACGGGGTGCGCCTCGACATCGAGCACCTGCCGACCCGCACGACGACGGCGCTGGACGTGGACTACGTGGTGTTCGCCACCGGCTACCGGCCCTCGCGGCCGGACCGGCTGCTCGACGCCCTGGAGCCGTGGCTGCGCCGCGCCGAGCACGACGAGCTGGTCGTGGGCCGGGACTACCGGGTGCTCACCGACGGCCGCATGTCGGCCGGGGTCTACGTGCAGGGCGCGACGGAGCACCTGCACGGCATCTCGTCGAGCCTGTTGTCCACGTCGTGCGTCCGGGCGGGGGAGATCGCCGAGTCGGTGGTCGAGGCGGTTCGCCGCACGGCGCCGCTGGCGACCGGGTCCGTGCCACGAGGGTCCGTGCCACGAGGGTCCGGGCAGCCGCGACAAGTCCTGGGGAGCTAGTTGTGACGGAGACGCAGACCACCACCCTCGACCCGACCACGGCGCGGACCCTGCCGGGAATCCTGGCCGAGCGCGCCTTCACCTCGCCCGACGGCGTGGCCTACGTGCACCACGTGGACGGCGAGGAGCACACCGAGCAGCTGACCTACGGCGAGCTGGAGCGGGACGCCCGCGCGCGGGCGGCGGCGCTGCTGGACCGCGGCCTGGCGGGCGGGCGCGCCGTGCTGGCGCACGACACCGGCCTGGAGTTCGTCCGCGACCTGTTCGCCTGCTTCCTCGCCGGGGTCGCCGCGGTGCCGGTCCAGGTGCCCAACCGCAGGCACGGCGTGGTGCGCATGCACCGCATCGCGGCCGACGCGGGCACGACGGTGCTGCTGACGTCGAGTCGCGTGGTCGAGCGGCTGGCCGCCTACGCCGACATGCCGGAGCTGGCCGAGCTGACCCTGGTGGACTCCGCCGGGCTGCGCGGCACGGCGACCTGGCTGCCCGGCGACGAGGCGGGGCCGGACGACCTGGCGCTGCTCCAGTACACGTCGGGCTCGACCGGCCACCCCAAGGGGGTGGAGGTGACGCACCGCAACTTCTGGCACAACACCGCCGACATCCTCGCCCAGTGGCCGATCCCCGAGCACGGCCGCATCGCGTCGTGGCTGCCGCTGTTCCACGACCTGGGGCTGCTGTTCGGCGCGGTGCTGCCGGTGCGCGCCGGCGTGCCGGTGCACCTGATGTCGCCCGGCGCGTTCGTGCGCAGGCCGCTGCGGTGGCTGGAGATCATCAGCCGGCACCGGGTCACGCACGTCGCGGCGCCGAACTTCGCGTTCCAGATGTGCCTGGACGCGGTGGCGGACCGGGGCGTGCCCGCCGGGCTCGACCTGTCCTCCTGCGTCGCGGCGCTCAACGGCGCCGAGCCGGTCCGGTGGAGCACGGTGAGCCGCTTCGTCGAGGTGTTCGCCGCGGCCGGGTTCCGCGCGTCCGCGCCGGCGCCCGCGTACGGCCTCGCCGAGGCCACCCTGCACGTCACCGGCACCCGCCAGGACATGCCGCCGCACGCGATCTCCATCGACGCGGCGCGGGCCGCCGACGGCGTCGCGGTGCCCGTGCCCGCCGGCACCGAGAACTCGCTGCGCGTGGTCAGCTGCGGCACGCCCGTGCCCGGCACGGTGGTCCGCGTCGTCGACCCGGTCACGCGCACGCCGGTCGGCCGGCGCGGGATCGGCGAGATCTGGGTGCGCGGTCCGGGCGTGGCCCGCGGCTACTGGCAGCGGCCCGCGGAGACCTCGGCGACGTTCCGCGCCACGATCGCGGGCGAGGGCGCCGAGACCCACCTGCGCACCGGCGACCTCGGCTTCCTGCACGACGGCGAGCTGTACGTGTGCGGCCGGCACAAGGACGTGCTGATCCGCAACGGCCGCAACTACTACCCGAACGACCTCGAACTGGCCGCGGAGGGCGCCCACCCGCTCCTGCGCGCGGGCAGCAGCGCCGCGTTCGCCGTCGAGCGCGACGGGCGGGAGCTGTTCGTGCTGGCCGTCGAGGTGGACGGCAAGCTGCTGCGCGCGGTCGACCAGGCCGAGCTGGCCGGGCTGATCACCGCCGCGGTCGAGCGCGACCTGGCCGTGGTGCTCGACGAGGTCGTGCCGATCCAGCGCGGCACGCTCGCCAAGACCACCAGCGGCAAGGTGCAGCGCAGCGAGATGCGGCGGCAGTACCTGGAGGGCGGCCTGTCGGCGGTCACCCGCGGGTCGGGGTCCTGATGTTCACCAGGGTCGACCACATCGGCATCGCGTGCCGCGACCTCGACCGCACCGTCGAGCACTACCGGTCGGTGTTCGGCTTCGAGGTCTGCCACGAGGAGGTCAACGAGGGCCAGGGCGTGCGCGAGGCGATGTTGCGCGTCAACGGCACCGACGACGGCGGCGCCACCTACCTCCAGCTGCTGGAGCCGATCTCGCCCGACTCGACCGTGGCGCGGTGGATCGAGCGCCACGGCGAGGGCGTGCACCACATCGCCTTCGGCTCGCCCGACGTCCACGCGGTGGTCGAACGCCTCCGCGGGCACGGGCCGAGGATCCTGTTCGACCCGCCGCAGCGCGCGTCGATGGGCTCCACGGCCACCTTCCTGCACCCCAAGGACTGCCACGGCGTGTTGACCGAGGTCGTCACCTCGGCCGACGAGGACAGGAGCAGCGGTGTACGTGCCGACGATCTACCGACCGCCTGAGCCCGGCTGGGTCCTCGACGCCATCCGCGCGAACCCGCTGGCCACGCTGGTCAGCGAGGCGGGCGGGGCGGGCGAGGTGCCGTTCGCCACCCACCTGCTGGCGATCCCGGCGTGGGAGGACGACCCGGAGGACGGCTCCCTGGTGGGCCTGACCGTGCTCGGCCACCTCAACCGGGACAACCCGCACTGGTCGGCGCTGTCCGACGGCGGCCGGGCGCTGTTGGTGTTCACCGGGCCGAGCAGCTACGTCTCGCCGACCATCTACGACGTCACGCCGGCCGCGCCGACCTGGGACTTCGTCTCGGTGCACGTGCGCGGCACGGTGCGGCTGATCGAGGCCGGCGACGCGACGATGGACGTGGTGCGGCGCGGGGTCGACTTCTGCGAGCGGCACTTCGGCAACGGCTGGCGGGACGAGGGCTCGGTGGAGTACTTCGCCAAGATCCTGCCGGGCGTCGGCGCGTTCGAGCTGGTCGTCGAGGCGGTCGACGGCATGTTCAAGCTCAGCCAGGAGCAGTCGCCCGCGCTGCGGGAACGGGTGCTGGACGCCTTCGAGCGCGGCCCCACGACCCAGCGGCGCGAGCTGGCCCGCCTCATGCGCGGGCTGCCGGAGTCGGGGGAGGGCGTTCGGTGATCGGCAGTGGTGAACGGGTCGGGGTCGTGGCGCGGCGCGCGGTGACGCAGGCGCAGCGCCTCCAGGCGGTGCACCGGGTGCAGGGCGGGGAGCGGCCCGACGACGTGGCGCGGCGGTACGGCGTCTCGCGGGCCGCGGTGTTCCGCTGGGCCGCCGCGTACCGGCAGGGCGGAGAGGCGGCGCTGTGCGACCGCAAGGCGCCGGGCCGCCGGCCGCTGCTGTCACCCGGGCAGCGCCACGAGGTGCGGAACCTGCTGCTGGGCCTGGAGCCGGTCAAGGCCGGGTTCGACCGGCAGCTGTGGACCAAGGCGATGGTCCGCGAGCTGTGCCGCGAGCGGTTCGGCGTCGAGCTGTCGCAGGCGTCCACGACGAGGTTCCTGG
>NZ_JBHWIE010000245.1:0-10694 GCF_042732085.1 Actinosynnema sp. NPDC059797 | reverse complement strand
GCCCCACGCAGACGACCGGCGAGCGGACCCGGACATAGACGCCTCGGAGCCGGCCACCGCCGGAAGCCGGTGGCCGGGCACGGGCGGTGGCCGTGGCCGGGGTAGGCGACCGCCGCCGCTCGCCGAGACCTGTGGAGTGCGGTGGGAGTCAGCCCCGACGCGGTGTCGGGCACCCTGTTGACGTGGGCGGTGCGTCCACCGGGCGACGACCCGTGGTCCGTGATGATGCGCACGATCTCGTGCTCGCGCCGCAACAGCGGCTCGCGCTCGGCCTCGGCGCGCTGCCGCTCGGTGACGTCGCGCCCGATGGCCGGCACCCCGGTCGGCGTGGTGCGCATGCTCAGCTCCAACGCGACCACGTCCCCGTCACCGCGGCGCACCTGCCACACCTCGGTGAGCACGCGCGCGCCGGTCGGATCGGCATCCTGTCGGCTCGGGTCGATGCCCCGGCCGGACACCACGAGGTCGGCCGCGCTGGTGCCCACCAGAACGACTCCCGACACCGGCCCACCACCACGGACGCCAGGTCGACCTCGGCCGGTTCCCAGTGACGCACCGACCCTTGGTGCACCGCCAGGCCCGCGACGAACCGCCCGTCGCGCAGCAGCGGCAGCCCACCGGCGTGGTCGTCGCTGATGGTGAAGTGATCCTCGTCGTCCTCCACCACGGCGAACGCGCACCGGTCCGCGGCCACCCGTCCGCGGTGGCGCGGAACTCCACCTCGAAGTAGTCCAGGTCGACACCGGCGCGCCACGCCCGCAGCACCTCGGCGTGCCCGGAGACGAACGCGAAGCGCCGGGACGCCACGTCGACTTCCCACGCCACCAGGCCCATGCCGTCGACGAGGCCGGTCAGGTCGGTGCCCCCGGTGCGGTCACGGCTGCTCCCCGCTCGCGTACGCCAGGTATCCGGCCCCTTCCGGGGTCACCGCCGACCCGGCGACGGACACACGCGGGACCGCGTCAAGCCTCGACCTGACCTTGGACAAGCGGATGTGACCTGCACGCTGTGTCACACCCGGGCAGGCTACCGCCCCAGCCACGACCGGATGCTCCTCCGATCCGCCTCGATGAGGATGCCAATCGCGTCCGTGCGAGCCCGCCATCACTGGCGACCACTTCCAGCAACCGCACGTGACGGACAACGTTCGCTCTGGTGATCAGCACGAGGGCTTGTGCCCAGGACGGAATCGGAGATCGGCAACCACGGTGCGATCGACGCCACCGCAGTCGCCCGGCCCACCGGCGCACCGCGACATGAGGACGAAGCGCGCATCGTCCTCACGCGGACGAATCGGCATCCGGATCGGCTCGGTGCAGGAAGCCGGGACGCAGTGCCGCCAGGGCGTCGGACACAGTCGGGTGAACGGCCAGCACCCCGGCCGCGCCCCCGTGACGGCCGGCGGCCGCAACACGAGGTGCTGGACGGCGACGACCGCCACGTCCACCGCCTTGGCGCGGGCGTGCCCGTGGATGGCGAGCAGCGCGTTGATGCCGGAGGAGGCGACGAAGGTCAACCCGGACAGGTCGACGATCGGGCAGCCTGTTCAACCCGCAACGCCCCGGCCGGTCCCGTCCCGGGTGCCGCCACTCCACCCGGGGGACATTGACCGACCACGCCACCAGCAGGTCACTCCGCAACAGCGCGTCCACCCTCCGGTACCGCCGGCGGCGACCGGTCAGGCGGCGGTGAGCGGGATGACGTCGAGCAGCCCCAACACGGTCAGCTCGCGCCGCACCACCGACGACGGCACCACGCGCAGACCGCGCCCCTGCCCGTCGCACCGGGCCGCCGGCACCACCGGCGGGGTCGCGGGTGTGCGGAGCGGAGCAGTGGAGGTCGACCGGAATGACGGCAGGAACCGGTGACATTGAGAAGGCGACCGGTGTGCTGCGCGCCGGAGGGCTGCCACCTCCACGCCCTCCGCCCCGAAGGCGAACCCGGCTGACGCAGCGGCCACCGCGGGCCGGGCAACCGCAGGGGGTTCACCACCTGCCCGCCCGCCAGTGCCGGAGCAGCACCCGCGTGACGGTCAAGTCCGTTGCGGCCGGGTGGTGAGCGGTCGGGGCGAGGTGGTCGGCGCTTCCTCCACCGCGGCGGCCTTCGACGCCGTCGCCCTGGCTGTCGGGCGCCGGCCTACCGGCGTGTCAGGAGCAGGGCGGCGCCGAGTGCGATCACGCGAGCGCGGTGCGGCGGGCGGGTTCGGTCGCCCGGACGGTTCCCGCACCCGGTGGTCGGCACAGGGGACGCAGCTCGCGCAGGGTGGCGGGAGCGCGGTCGGCTCGTGGGCGCCGCCTCGCGGCCGCATCGCGGTGGTGATGGTATCGGCACGCAGGGTGCGCAGTGAGCGGGTGACCACCTCGGCTGAGGACCAGGACCGGATCGAGCAGCAACGGGCCATCGACGCGGAGACTGCGGCCTCCGTCACGGCCATGCGCGACCAGGACGGCGTTGACGAGCGCGAACGCCGACTGCATGCGCGTGAGGCCGACCTCGACCGGCGGACCCGCCTGGCCGACGAACGCGACGACCAGTCCGACGAACGCGACCGCCGAGCCAACGAACGCGACCGCCGAGCTGACGAACGCGACCGCCGGGCCGATGAGCGCGACCGCCAAGCCGATCAACGTGAGATCGACGCCGAGACCTCCCCCTGGCCGCCCACGTGACAGCGCATCAGCCGTCCACGCAGTAGTGCGACGTGCCGCCGGCCTCCGGTGGTCGGCGGTCAGGCGCGCGAGGCGGTGTCGGTGTCGGCGCCGGTGTCCGCGCGGCGGTCGGTCTTCCCGGTGCCGTGCCAGTCCAGGCACAGCACGGTCGCGTCGTCCTGGAGCCGGCCGCGGCAGGCGTCGCGCACCGCCCCGGTCACCGCTCGCACGACCTCGCGGGGGTGCAGGTCGGCGGTGTCGCGGACCAGTGCGGCCAGGTCGGCACCGGCGGCGTCGCGCTCGACCATGCCGTCGGTGAGCAGCACCAGCCGGTCGCCCGGGCGCAGGTCCAACCGCTGCACCCGGTACCCGTGGCCGGCTGAGACGCCGAAGAGCAGGTCGACCTCCAACCGCACCTGCTCCACCGCGCCGTCGCGCAGCCGCAGGGGTGGCGGGTGCCCGGCGTTGACCAGCTCGATCCCCTCCCCGTCGAGGTCGACGCGCATCAGCAGCCCGGTGGCCAGGGCGCCCCTGCCGTGCTCCAGCAGCGCCTGGTTGGCCCGGTGGGCTTGCTCGGCCAGGCCGTACCCGGCGCGGCGGGCCCCGCGCAGCGCGCCGACCAGCAGTGTGGCGGTCAGGGCGGAGTCCACGTGGTGGCCCACGGCGTCGGTGACCGACAGGTGCAGCGTCTCCTGCTCCAGGGCGTAGTCGTAGGTGTCGCCGCCGATCTGGTCGGCGGGCACCAGCGCACCGGCCACGGTGAACTGGGCCGCCTCGCAGCACGACGCCGAGGGCAGCAACTGGTGCTGGATCTCCGCCGCCAGGCTCATCTCAGTGGTGCGCCGGCCGACGTGGTAGAGGTCGGTGAAGCGGCGGTCGGTGACGATGACGTAGGCCAGCGCGTGCGCGGCCTCGCCCAGCTGCGCCAGCGCCTCCTCGTCCAGGGCGGGCACGGTCAGCTCCAGCACGCCCACGCAGTCGCCGCGGTTGGTCACCGGCAGCACCACCCGCACCCCGTCGTCGCCGTGCTCCTGCCACGGCCGTTGGGTGCGCAACACCTCCTCGTAGGCGCTGCCCCGCAGGTCAACCCGTTCCGAGTCCCGTCCGGCCTGGACGTGCCCGGTCGAGGTCAACCGCACCACCTGCTCGCCGACGAGGTCGACCAGCAGGAACGACACCTCGACCGCCCCGAACCGCTTCTCCAGGTTCCGCGCGACGACCTCGACCGACTCCACCGGCGGCGCGCTCTCCGCCGCCGCCAGGAGGTCTCCCAGCCCGACCCCGTCACCGTCACCGTCCACGACAACCTCCCACGTCTGCCGGGAGGTCTACCCACAGCACCCGGACCGTCAACCCCCGGTGTGAGAACGCTCCGGGCGGGAGCGGTCCACGGCGTTGCCGCACGCGGTCATCGCCACAGCGGTTGCCGCACGCCGAGCAGGCGGTTGAGGGCCACGCCGAGCGCGGTCACCAGCAGCACGCCCGCGGCGATGGCGAGCAGTTCGCGGGTCGAGGTGAGCAGGCCCAGGCTGACGATCAGCGTGGTGGCCCCGGCGGGCGGGTGCGGGCAGTCCAGCAGGCGCAGGACCAGGGCGGTCAGGGCGACGGAGAGGGCGGCGGCGCCGACGCGGGCGCCCGTGACCCCCTCCTGGAGGACCGGTGGGTGCTCGGTCAGGCCGAACAGGGCCAGGCAGCCCGCCCCGGCCAGGATCGCCACGCCGTGCCCGATCAGGGTGCTGCGGGGCGCGGCCGACTGCTGCCGGGGCGATTCGAAGAACAGCATGACGGTCGGGCCGAGGCTGGGGAACAGGTAGGGCTGCTCGACCAGCAGGGCGATCCCGCCCGCAGCGGCCAGCACCGCCAGGCACAGCGCGAACGCGTAGCCGGCGGCGCCGAGGCGGCCTGCCCGTCGTTCGGCGGCGGTCAGCGCGCCACCCGGCTCCTCGTCGTCCACGCCGCTCACCTGGCCGCGATGAGGGCTTGGGGTGCGGCCTGCTTGATGCGGGTGCGCAGCCAGGTGAGCTGGCGGGCGGTGTCCTGTTCGCAGGCGTTGACGACGTCGAGCAGTTCGCGGTCGCGCAGCCCCTGGGCGGCCTGGCCGACGACGGTCCAGGTGATGTCGGCCAGGCTCGCCAGGGTGTAGAGGTCCTGCAGGTCGCGCAGCAGGCCGACCGGGCCGCCGCGGGTGGACTCCATCTCGGCGGCGTGCAGGCGCTCGGGCTCCTGCTCGCGGTGCTCGCCGTAGCGCCGCACGATCGGCGCGAGGGCCTGGGCCTGCCGGTCGACGCGGCCGGCGAGGACTTGGCAGGTGTGCCACACGTCGGGCTCCTCGCCGTGGCCCTCGCCGACCTGGCGGAAGGCGTCGGCGAGCGTGGTGAGGGAGGTGTGCAGCAGTCCCAAGTAGGTGGCCAGGTGCATGGCGTCAGCCCTTCGGCGCGGCGTGCGGTCGCACGTTGGGGGTGCGGTCGGGGGTCGGCGGTGGGGGCGGTGGCCCGGTCGGGGTCAGGTCCTCGCGCACGTCGTCGTCGCCGGCGGTCGCCGGGACGCCCGCCGGGTCGTGCGGCGCGGACGCGGTGGTGGTGGGCGCGGGGGCCGGACCGGTGCCGTCCGCCAACCGGCTGACCCGCGCCGCGCCGATCTTGAACAGCGGCTGTTTGGACACCGGGTCCCACTCGGTCAGGGTCAGCTCGTTGGCCGCCCGTACGTGCGCCTTGCCGCCTCCGTCCCAGTAGCCGTAGTGGAAGGGCACGAACACCACGCCGTCGCGGCCCCGGCCGATGCGGGCGGGTGCCTCGACCCGGCCGCGGGGCGATTCGACGCGGACGAGGTCGCCCTCGGACACCCCGAGGGCGGCGGCGTCGCGGGCGGACAGCTCCACCCACGGCTCGGGCGCGGCGCGGCGGAGCTGCCGGGAGCGGCCGGTCTTGGTGCGGGTGTGGAAGTGGTAGGCCGTGCGGCCGGTGGTCACCACGAACGGGTACTCGTCGCTGGGCCCTTCCGGCGAGGGCGCGTATTCGGCGGCCTTGAGGAACGCGCGGCCGTCCGGGCGTTGCGCCTTGTACTGCTCGGGTGAGGTGGTGCCGCCGGTGAGCAGGTCGTGGCCGTAGTCCTCGCACACGTCCGGGTGGGTGGGGAACACGCCGTCGGCGTAGAGCCGGTCGCAGCCGTCGGGGTGTTCGTCGTTGCAGGGCCAGGGGATTCCGCTGCCGCCGCGGAGCTTGGCGTAGGACAGGCCGGTGTAGTCGCACAGCCGACCCCGGCTGCACTCCTGCCACGCCCGGAACGCCCCCTCCGGGTCGGACCACTTGACCAGCGGCTGCCCGTCACGGTCGCGGAAGTCCATGCGGCGGGCGTAATCCAGGAAGATGTCCAGGTCCGACCGCGCCTCGCCGGGCGGTTCGACCGCCTTGTCCGACAGGTGCACGGTGCGGTTGACGTTGGTGAACGTGCCCTGCTTCTCGCCCCACAGCGCGGCCGGGAGCACCACGTCGGCGTACTCGGCGGTCTCGGTGCGGAACCCGTCCTGCACCACCACGAACAGGTCCTCCTTCGCGAGGATCTCACGCACGCGCGGCAGTTCCGGCAGCGACACGGCCGGGTTGGTGGCGGAGATCCACAGGAACCGGATGGAGCCCTGCTCGGCGTAGCGCCACAGCTGCATGGCGTGGGTGGGCGGGGCCCAGTGCGGGATGGTCAGCGGATCGACGTTCCACAGCCGGGCCAACTGCTCGATGTGCTCGGGGTTGTCCCAGTTGCGAAAACCCGGCAGGTCGCCGTTCGCGCCGGCCTCGCGGGTGTTCTGCGCGGTGGGCTGGCCGTTCATCTGCAGGATGCCGCAGCCCGGCCGGCCGATCAGGCCGCGCAGCAGGTGCAGGTTGTTGACCTGGCACGACGCCGCGGTGGCCTGGTGGGACTGGTAGAAGCCCTGCAACACCGTCGACAGCACCCGGTCGGAGGTGCCGAAGATCCGGGCGGCGCGCCGCAGCTCGTCGGGGTCGATCCGGCAGATCCCGGCGACGTGCTCGGGGGTGTACGGCTCGACGGTGGCGGCCAGCTCGTCGAAGCCCAGGGTGTGGGCGGCGACCCAGTCGTGGTCCACCCAACCGTGGGCGATCAGCTCGCGGACCAGGCCGTTCATCAGCGCCTGATTGGTACCCGGCAGCGGGGCCAGGTGCACTCCCCCGGACTCCACCGCCGCCTCCGCCACCTTCGTGCGCCGCGGGTCCACCGCCACCACCACGGGCCGGTCGGGGCCGTGCAGCCGGTCGAGCACCCGGGCCCACAGCACGGTCTGCGTCTCGGCCATGTTGTGCCCGAACAGGAAGATCGCGTCGCACGAGTCGATGTCGGTGTAGCTGCCGGGCTGGCCGTCGGAGCCGAAGCTCTCCTTCATCGCCGCCGCCGCGGTCGCCGTGCACAACCGGGTGTTGCCGTCCATGTGCGGCGTGCCCAGGCCCGCCTTGCCGATCACGCCGAGCGTGTAGTACTCCTCCAGGAACAGCTGGCCGCTGGTGTAGAAGCCGTGCGACAGCGGGCCGGTCTCCTCCAACAGCTCCTTCGAGCGCCGGACCACGAGGTCCATCGCGGTGTCCCAGTCGGTCTCCACCAGCTCGCCGCCGCGCCGCACCAGCGGGCGGGTCAACCGGTCGCGGCCGTTCCACTGCCACGAGCCGTACAGGCCCTTCGGTCCCAACCGGCCGTGGTTGACCACGTCACCGGCCCGACCGCGGACCCCGACCATGCGTCCGTCCTTGACCGCGATGTCACAACCGCAGCCGTTGCTGCACAGCACGCACGCCGACTGCACCCACCGGTCCACATCCGACTCCGCCACACCCGCGTCCAGGTGCAGGTCCACCCGCACCGGCCACGGCGCGCCCTTCGCGTGCGGCGTCCGCGTGCCCCAGATGTCCGCGATCCGGTCCGCCATGCGCCCCTCCATCGATCCGGTGTGACCACCGTGTCGACTACCCGCCGCGACGATCGTCAACCGCACCGTCGCCCGGACCGCGATGGTGCGGTGGGGATCGTCGCCCTCACCGATGTCACGACCGGTCGGCGGGTGCTTTCAGGACCGGGTCAGGCGCCGCTGCGAGCAGCATCTCCCGCGTGCCACCAGCACCGGTGCGGGAACGCTCCAGGACGTCGCCCGAGCCGCTCAGGCGCTCGGCGATCAGGGAGTGGCGGTCGACGTCGCGGACGCGGTCGGCCACGCCGAGCCTGCGGGCGCCGTCGAGCAGCCGGGTGATCTCGGCCCGCGCCCCGGCGGTCGCGGTTCCGCCGTGCACCACCACCAGTTCGGTGCCGGGTAGCCACCGCAGCGCGGCGATGGCGGTGCCTGTGCCGTCGTCCGCCCTGGCCACTCCCCGCCCGACCAGCGCGGCCACCTCGGCCTCACCGGTCACCGTGCAGTGGTCGACTTCGGGTACGGGGTTCGCGGCGGGGGCGTAGGAGCACCGATCGACCACCAGCGGGATCGGGTTCTCCCCGATCGGGGCATGGCAACTCCGCGGCATCACCGCACTGCCGGACCGGGGTCCCTCGACCGGTCAACAGCGTGTTCCCACCGCAACCGGGGGCCCGCCCTGGTGGTTTGCCGCCGGCCTCCGCGGGGAAGCAGGAGGTTTCGTAGGCCGAGAGGAGCCCGTGCCGGTGAGGAAGCGTTTCCCGACCGTGGTGCGTTCCGCATCCCTGCTGACCGCGGCGTTGCTGGTGGGCGGGTGCGGTTCGGGCGCCGAGGACCTGGTGCGGCGGGCGGCGGAGGACTTCACCTCCGCGGTCTCCGCCGGGGACTCGGCGCGGGCCTGCGACCTGCTCACCGACCAGGCCCGCGACGACGCCGACTGCGCCGCCCTGGACGTGGCGGGCGGCCCGGTGGAGCAGGTGGAGGTGTGGGGCGACGCGGCCCGGGTGCGCACCGCGGGCGACGTGCTGTTCCTGCGGGAACTGGCGGTGGGCTGGCGGATCTCCGGCGCGGGCTGCGCATCGCGCGGGGACCGGCCCTACGAGTGCGAGGTGGGTGGGCAGTGACGCGACGCGGGATGTTCTACGCCTACCTGGTGGGCGTGCTGGCCCTGCTGGTGTGCTTCAGCGTGATCGGGTTGGTGGGGATGTGAAGCGGTTCCTGCGCGACAACGGCCTGGGCCTGTTCTTCGGCCTGCTGTTCCTGGCCTCGCTGGTCGGCCAGGCGTTCGCCGGCAACGCCGACCTCAACGAGCGCCGCCTGACCGACGGCGGCGACCCGATCGGCCTGTGGCAGTACATAGCCTCGTCGGACTTCGCGGTCGACGTCACGGAGAACTGGCAGTCCGAATACCTCCAGTTCGTCCTGTTCATCCTCGCCGGCGTCTGGCTGGTCCAGAAGGGCTCGACCGAGTCCAAGCCGGCCGAGCGGCTCGGCCGCGAGAGCGACGAGCAGCAGCTGCTGGGCGCGCACGTCAAGCCCGACTCCCCGCCGTGGGCCAAGGCGGGCGGGTGGCGCACCGGGCTGTACTCCAACTCGCTGGGCCTGGTGGTGCTGGCGCTGTTCCTGGGCTCGTGGGGCGCGCAGTCCATCGCCGGGCGCAGCGCCTACAACAACGAGCAGCTGGTGAACTTCCAGGACACCGTGACCTGGTGGGAGTACCTGGCCTCGCCGGACTTCTGGAACCGGTCGCTGCAGAACTGGCAGTCGGAGTTCCTGGCCATCGGCTCGATGGTGGTCTTCAGCGTCTACCTGCGCCAACGCGGGTCCTCGCAGTCCAAGCCGGTGGGCAGCCCGCACACCGACACCGACGAGAACGGCTGATCGACGGCGCCAGGACGCACCGCTGTCCCCGCGGTTCACCTCGGCTTCGTCCCGGTCCGGCCCACCCGGGATGGCGGGCCGGTGCGAGGACTCCCCGTCTCTGCACCGACCCGCCGGCACGCCGTCAAGGCGAACGCCTTCCCGCCACACCGATCGTCACCCGCGAACGCCCGCCACCAGCATCCACCGCACGACGGGTCACCGCGAGGGACACCCGGTCTCCTCGCGCTCCCGCGAAGGAGCAACGGAAGTGCCGGGGCTGCTGGTTGGACCCCCGGCCGACTCCTCCCGCAGCGGGTGCCCGCGAGATACCCGGCGGCTCCGGCCGCAAACACCGGCCTTCGAGCACCACCGGCTCGTCGCAGCGGTCGATCAGCCGTCGCGCCGGTCGCCGGCCACGCCCGTCGACAGACCGCGCACCGCCGCCACGGCGTGGTCGACGTCCGGGCGCACGGTCAACACCTCGTGCATCCCGGTGATGTCCAGCGGCTTGAGCACGGCGCGGTGACCGGCGGCGACGGCGAGCACCACACCGCACCTGTCGGCGTGCTGAGCGGCTTCGGCCAACAACGCCAACCCGGTGGACGCCAGGAACACCACCCCGGTCAGGTCCAGCACGGCCACCGGCACGGCGGCTTCCAACCACCTGAGCAGCTCGTCGCGCACACCGGGCGTCGTCGCCATGTCCATTTCCCCCGCGACGCGCAACACCGGCACGTCACCCCACGCACCGGCGGACACCGACACGTTCACAGCCGATCCGTCTTGACCCACCAAGAGCCTTCCCAAAACCCGATCCAACGGTGACGGGCTGGCTGTTCAACCCCGGTACGAGCGCGTTGACCACGGCAACGACCGATTCCCGTCGGGGAATTCCTGTCGTCACCTCCACGTGACCGACCACACCGATGGCGGAACACCTCACGGGGATCGTGGGCGTGCGGGCCCCACCGCGTGCTGCGCCGCCTCGGCGACGGCGGCATCGGGAACGCCTGCCTGCCGCTCGACCTCACGCACCTGCGCCGAGAGCCCGCATGCGCATCGGAAACCGACGGGTCGTGTGGTGGTGTTAGCGCCGTCCCCGGAGCTGACGGTGACGATCGAGGAGGTGGGGAGCGCACCGGACGCCCACGTCCACGCGGGCGGGCAGGGCGTGTGGCAGGCGCGCATGGTCGAGTCGCTGGGCGGTGAGGTGGTGCGGATGCCCGCCGGCGCCCTGACCCCGTCACGAATCGGACGAGCTGTGCGAGCTGGTCCTG
>NZ_JBHWIE010000244.1:7216-10747 GCF_042732085.1 Actinosynnema sp. NPDC059797 | reverse complement strand
GCAAGGAGCAGCCCGGTCAACGCGGTGGCGTTCGACGAGACCGGCGAGCGGCTGGTGGTGATCAGGCTCAACGGGTGGACCGAGGAGTGGGGGCCGGTCGGTTCGGGCGACCTGGTGCGCCGCCACCGGCCGAGCCCCACCTCGGCGCAGGTCGAGTCGCTGGCCGTGGCGGTGGGCGGCGAGCTGGTGACCGCGGAGCAGAACGGGCAGGCGGCGCTGTGGCGGCGGCCCGTGCGGGAGTGGGACGCCCGCCTCCGTCAGCACGTGGAGGTGGCGCCGCCGCGGGAACCGCTCGGGTCGGCGGTCCGGGCGGTCGCGGTGCGCGACGGGCTGGCGGCGGTGGCCGGCGCGGACGGGGTGCTGCGGGTGTTCGACCTCGGCGGGTCGGGGCCGGCGCGGGAGGTGGCGTCGTTCGCGGCGCACGGGTCCGGCGTCGGCTCGGTGGTGTTCGCGCCGGGCGGGCGGGGGTTGATCAGCGCGGGCGATTCGGCGGTGCGGTTCTGGGAGACGGACCTCGCGCCCGTGGAGGCACGCGTCTGCGCCGTCGCCCACCCGCGGATCACGGCGGAGCAGTGGGCCCGGTACCTCGGGGACATGCCGTACGACCCGCCGTGCGGTGCGTGAACCGCGAACGCGACGGTCCTCAGTGGCCGGCTTTCGGCCAACGGAAAACCGAGGGTGGATCGCAAGATCACATCGTGGAGTTTTCCCGCCACTCATTGTGGTGGCGCCCTTCTCTCTCTAGATTGAGCCGGGTTGGCTGGGGTTGATCAACTGGGAAGAGGCGTTGCGCGTGCGTGCGCTCACCCGAGGACTGCTCGGTGTGGCCGGGTTCCTCGTCGTCTGGGAGCTGTTCGGCCGATCGCGGCTGGTCCCCTCGGATTACCTTCCACCGCCGTCCGTCGTAGCGGTGGAGCTGCTGAAGTTGTTGGGTGATGAGGCGTTCCTGCGGGACGTGGTCGCGACGGTGCTCGCGCTCCTCATCGCGGTGGGGATCTCGATCGGGATCGCCGTCCCGCTCGGACTGGTGCTGGGCAGCGTGCCGTCGATCCGCCACGCCACGCGGGCGGTGGTCGAGTTCCTGCGCCCGATCCCGTCGGTGGCGCTGATCCCCCTCGCCATCGTGATGATCGGCATCGGGCCGGAGATGAAGATCTCGCTCGCCGTGTACGCGGCGACGTGGCCGCTCCTGTTCAACACGATCTACGCGCTCGACGAGCTGGACCCGCTGCTCGTCGAGACGGCCCGCGCGTTCGGCACCGGCCGGCTGCGCGTGCTGTTCTCCGTCGCGCTGCCCAGCGCGTTGCCGTTCGTGTTCACGGGCATCCGCCTCGCCGCGACCACGAGCCTGGTGGTGCTGGTCAGCGTGGAGCTGCTCGCGGGCGGCTCGGGCGGCGGCATCGGGCACTTCATCATGGACGCCCGCAGCGGCTCGGGCCGCATGGACCTGGTCCTCGCCGGGACCGTGGTCGCGGGCGTGATCGGCTTCCTGCTCAACGAGGGCCTGGAGCGCGCCCAGCGCCGCTGGGTCGGGTGGAGCGCGGTCACGGGAGGGCGGTCGTGAACCGCTTCCTCCAGCGGTGGGCGGTGTTCGCGGGCCTCGTCGTGGTCTGGGAACTGCTCACCTGGCTCGCCGACGACACGTTCTTCCCGCGCCCCACGGAGATCGCGGTCGCCGCCCAGGAGCTGTGGTTGGACGGTCCGCCCGAGCACCTGTTCCTCGGCGACGCGGTCTTCGAGCACGTGCTGCCGAGCATCGGCAGGCTGCTCGGCGGCTGGGCCATCGCCTCCGTGATCGGCGTCGCCCTCGGCATCGCCCTCGGCCGCTCCGCGGCGGCCATGCAGTTCGCGGGTCCCCTGCTGACGTTCATGCGCTCGATCCCGCCACCCACCCTGGTGCCGGTGTTCCTGCTCCTGTTCAGCGGCGGCACCCAGATGCAGGTCGCCACGATCGTCTTCGGCGTGCTGTGGCCGATCCTGCTCAACAGCGTCGACGGCGCCCGCTCCGTCGACGCCACGAAGTTCGAGACCTCGGCCGTGTTCCGCATCCCCCGGCACCAGTGGGTCCTCGGCGTGGTCCTGCCCGCCGCGTCGCCGAAGATCTTCGCCGGGTTGCGGGTCTCCCTGTCGCTCGCCCTGGTGCTCATGGTCGTGTCCGAGCTGGTCGGCACCGACAACGGGATCGGGTCGCAACTCCTGCTGGCGCAACGGTCCTTCGAATTCCCCGACATGTGGGCCGGGATCATCCTCCTGGGGATCCTGGGCTACGCCTTCAACACCGTGCTCCTGGCCTTCGAGCACCGGGCCCTCGCCTGGCAGCCGCGGCAGGAGCGCACCCCCGCGACGGTGGAGGAAAAAGCGTGACCGCGATGCTCGAAGTGGCCGATCTCAGCCACACCTACCAGGCCAAGGACGGCGCGCACACCGCGATCGCCGACCTGTCGTTCACCGTCGGCGCGGGCGAGCTGGTCTGCGTCGTCGGCCCGTCCGGCTGCGGCAAGTCCACGCTGCTGCGCACCATCTCCGGGCTGATCCGCCCGACCCGCGGCGAGGTCAGCCTGCACGGCGACCGGGTCAAGGGCGTGCCCGACGACCTGGCCGTGGTGTTCCAGGACTACAGCCGCTCGCTGTTCCCCTGGCTGTCGGTGCTGAAGAACGTCGAGTTCCCGCTGCGCCGCGGCCTGGGCCGCGCCGAGCGCCGGGCCCGCGCGGTCGAGGCGCTGGAGTGGGTCGGACTGTCCAAAGCGCACCGCAAGTACCCGTGGCAGCTCTCGGGCGGGATGCAGCAGCGCGTCGCCATCGCCCGCGCCCTGGCCTACCGGCCGGCGCTGCTGCTGATGGACGAGCCGTTCGCGTCGGTGGACGCGCAGACCCGGTTCGAGCTGGAGGACCTGCTGCTGAAGGTCCGCACCGAGCACGACACCACGGTGCTGGTGGTGACGCACGACATCGACGAGAGCGTCTACCTGGGCGACCGCGTGCTGGTGCTGTCCACCTCGCCCGCGTCGGTGGTGGCGGACCTCAAGGTGGACCTGCCCGCGCAGCGCGACCAGATCAGCACGCGCGAGTCCGAGGAGTTCGTGGCGCTGCGGGCGGAGGTCGCGCGGCTGCTGAACGTCGGCAAGACCGCCGAGCAGGTCGCGGCGCGCCGCCGGGCCAACGAGGCGCAGGCGGCGAAGTGGGCCGAGGCCGAGCGCGCCGAGGCCTCGCGCGTCGAGGCGGAGGAGCGCGCCACGACGTGAAAACCCCTCGCATGAGGTAGGGAGTCGTCCGACGGGCGATCCGCGGCGCACGGGGCCTCTCAGGGCCGCGCCGGGGGTCGCCCGTCGCCGTGTCCGGGGCCGGGTGGGCGTTCCGCCGCGTCGCGCCTGGTCGGGTGGCGCGGAAGTCCTTGGCGCGCCACGGTTTCGACGAACGTCGTTGGCAACGATTCGACATCGTTTCCCGCGCGCGGGGCGGGCGGCGGCGGCGCGTCCGGGGCGGTTTCTCCACCCCCGTGGGCGAATGGGCCGCCCGCGCCGGTCCGGCCCG
>NZ_JBHWIE010000244.1:0-7206 GCF_042732085.1 Actinosynnema sp. NPDC059797 | reverse complement strand
GGCGGCGGGACGCGTGCGGAGCGGCGTTCGGGGGAAATGCGTTGCGGCGCCCGGTGATCGCGGCGGCGGGTGCGCGGTGGAGAAACGGAAATGGTGCCGTTCAGCCAAAACTGCTATTCGGGGGAAGTGGTCGGTCGCGGGGGCGGAAATGATCCGCCGGGTTTCGTCCCGTTCCCCGCCGCGGTCCGTTGTCGGGGCGCGGCGGAGAACGGGATCGGGTCGTCCTCCCGGTGCGGCGGGCCGGCTCACCGGCGGGCGGCACCGCTAATCGCGAGTTGTTCTCCTCAAGGCCCCACGTAGTTCTGGGCGAAGTACCCGGCCGACGAGCGCGAGCCGATCAGGTGCTCCAGGCGGGCCTGCCCCAACCGGCTCAGGAACGGCTCCGGCGAACGGTGGATCATGAACACCATCCACTGCGAGAACTCCTGCGCACGCCACACGCGGCGCAGGCACACCTCGGAGTACGAACGGAGTCCGCTGTCATCACCCGTTCGGTGGTAGGACGTCAGGGCGGCCGCCAGCACCTCGGCGTCGTGCAACGCGAGGTTCATTCCCTTCGCGCCCACCGGCGTGATGATGTGCGCGGCGTCGCCGAGCAGGTACAGGTTCCCGTGGTTCATCGGTTCGACCACGTGGCTGCGCATGTCCAGGATGCGCTTCTCGATGATGCGCCCCTCGACCAGCTTCCAGTCGGAGTCCTTGAGCGCCAACCGCTTGTGCAGCTCGGCCCACACCCGCTCGTCCGGCCAGTTGTCGACGGTGTCGTCCACCGGGACCTGGAGGTAGTAGCGCGAAACCGTAGAACTGCGGAGCATGTGCCCCGCGAATCCATCCGGGTGAAGCGCGTAAATCACCTTGTGGGTGGATGGCGGGGCCTCCGCGAGGATGCTCAGCCACTCGATGCCGTGCTGGTGGCTGAACTCCTGCACCGCGCCCGGCGGGATGCTGCGCCGCGTCACGCCGTGGAAGCCGTCCGCGCCGGCGATGAACGAGCACTCGAGCCGCTCGCGGGTGCCGTCGGCGTTCGTCCAGCTCAGGGCCGGTTCCGGCGTCTCGATGTCGTGCAGTTCGACCTCGCTGACCGACCACCGGACGTCGCCGCCGCGCTCGTCGACGTAGTGCCGCGCGAGGTCCTGGACGACCTCCTGCTGCGGGTAGATGTAGTGCGTCTGGCCGTCGTACAGGGTGGCGTAGTCCACCTCGTGCGCGACGCCGTCCACCCGGAACTCGCAGGAGCCGTGCCGATCCGCCTCTCGGAGCAACCGGTCGGCCAGCCCGTGGGCGGCCAGCATCTGCACCGCGCGGTGCTCCAGCACCCCCGCGCGGGGCCTGTTCTCGATGTACTCGCGAGTGCCTTTTTCCAGCACAACGCAGGGGATACCGGCTTCGCGGAGCAGGTTCCCCAGGGTCAACCCGGCAGGGCCCGCGCCGACGATGCCCACGGCACGCCGGTTGCTCTGTACGGCCCATTCGGAGTCATGATCGATCACCGCATACCCCAACCTCTGGACAGCCTGTGCAAAGATGCTCACCGAAGGTAGTGGATCAGCCTTCGAGTGTCGGTCGACTGGGGTCTTGTCGAGCCACCCGCATCACTTTGAGTGGTTCACAGCGCCCCCGTCGCCCGTGCATCCTGCCCCCGCAAAGTCGCCACTCCAACAGGAGATGCACCCCATGACTCGAAGAGTCGGCCTCTCGGCACGAAGGATTCTCGGCGTTCTGTCCGCTGTCGCCCTCCTCGCCACCGTGTCGGGCTGCGGCCTGCTCGGCGGCGAGGAGGAGAAGCCCGCCGAGTCCGCCGGATCGGGCAAGGTCGAGAAGGCCAAGATCAAGCTTGGCCTGCTCCCCATCCTCGACGTCGCGTCGGTCCACGTCGCGATCAAGAAGGGCTACTTCCAGGAGGAGGGCCTTGAGGTCGAGGTCGTCAAGGTCCAGGGTGGCGCCACGGCCATCCCGAGCATGATCAAGGGCGACCTGGACGTCACCTTCGGCAACTGGGTCTCGTTCATCCTGGCGGAGTCCAAGGAGAGCGCGAAGGGCGTCGGCGGCCTGAAGCTCATCAACGACGGCTACCAGACCAAGCCCGACATGTTCCTGATCCTCGCCAAGGCCGACTCGCCGGTGAAGTCGCCCAAGGACTTCGAGGGCAAGACCATCGCGATCAACACGTTCGCGAACATCGCCGAGCTGACCGCGAAGGCCACCCTGGAAGCCGCCAACGTGGACCTGTCGAAGGTGAACTTCAAGGAGTTCGCCTTCCCGGACATGGAGGCCGCCGTCCAGAACGGCACGGTCGACGCCGCGTTCATGGTGGAGCCGTTCATCAGCCGGGCCCAGCGCAACAGCGGCCAGGTCACCGTGCTCGACGCCGCGTCCGGTCCCACGGACGGCATCCCGATCGGCGGCTACGCCACCACCGGCAAGTTCGCCGAGGAGAACCCCAAGACCGTCGCGGCGTTCCAGCGCGCGATGGCCAAGGGCCAGCGCGACGCCGCCGACCGCCCCACGGTGGAGCCGCTGCTGGTGGAGTACGCCGGTGTGGACAAGGAGACCGCCAGCCTCGTGCACTTCGGCGAGTTCCCGACCTCGTTGGACGCCACCCGGTTGCAGCGGGTCTCGGACCTGATGGCAACCTATGGCCTGCTCGAGGAGAAGTTCGACGTGAAGCCGATGCTGGTCAGCAGCTCCGGCAGCTGACCGCTCCGGGGGGAGCCCGGTTGGTCGTCGGGCTCCCCTCGCGTGTTTCCCGTTCGGGTCTCCAGCGTGAAATAGCCGTGAACGTCGGTTAGCGATCGTTTAGCGCGCCCAGCAGGGCACTGCGAGACAATGGTTGATTGGCAAACTACCGGCTACCTGGTCCGAACGGCGGTATGACTCCCGGGTTTTTTCCATGAAGATCGCCCGGGTTTGCAGGCAGATGTCGTTTCACTGGCTGGGGGGCTGGGGAGTGTGCTGACGGTGCGCGGTCACGACGACCACGCCTCCGGGGAAGAACCGGAGCGGATTCAACTCGACGCGGGTGACGCCGGTAACGGGCGGCCACCCGACTCGGGTCCCAGCACAGGCGCCGTGCCCGCCGACCGGGGTGTGTCCCGGTGGCGTCTGCGGAACTGGCGCCTGCGCAGCAAGCTCGCCGTGGTGCTCCTGGTGCCCGCGCTGAGCACCCTGACCCTCGCGGGGCTCCGGCTGAACACGCAGCTCGACGACGTCGAGCTGTTCGGCAAGGTGCAGCGGGAGCTCCAGCTGTCCGCCCAGGCGGCCGCGGTGTCCGACGCGCTCCAGCTCGAGCGCGACGCCGCCGTGTGGTTCGTCGCGGGCGGCCGCACCGAGAACGCCGCCGAGCTGGTCACGCGGTCCAGCAAGGTCGACGTCGAGGTCGGCCGGCTCAGGGACGTCGCCGCGTCCACCACCGGCATCGAGCAGTCGGTGTCCGACGCGTTCCAGCGCGCCCTCCAGTCGCTGGACGGCCTGAACTCGTTGCGCAACACGGTGACCAACAGCCGGTACCCCGACGTGTCGGTCCACACCGCGTACGGGCAGCTGCTCACCGCCCTGTCCCAGGTGCACCGCGCGACCGCGAGCAGCCTGAGCAACGAGACCATCAACCCGCTGTCGGGTGCCAACCTCGCGCTCTACAACGCGAAGGAGCAGCTGTCGCAGCAGAACGCGATCCTGCTGGCCACCGCCGAACGCGGCGGGTTCGCGCCGGGCCAGGAGAGCGCGCTGCGCTCCGCGCAGTCCCGGTTGGACGCCGCGCTCGCCGAGTTCTCCGGCACCGCGAGCCAGGAGAACCGCCAGTTGCTGGCCGACACCGTGTCCGGTCCCGCCGTGGACGGTCGCAACCGGCTCGTGCAGCTCGCCCTGGTGCAGCAGGCCGACGAGGGCTCGGTCGCCATCGACAGCGCCGCCGTCATGAGCCTCGGCGAGGAGACCGCCGGTCTGCTCAGGACGGTCTCGCAGGACATCGAGCGCCAGGCCGACGCCGCCGCGGTGGACCTGACCGAGAGCGCCCGCGCCGCCGCGTGGCGCGACGCGGCCCTGGTGGCCGTGGCGCTGATCATCGCGTTCGCCCTCATGGCGTTCGTCGCCCGCTCGATGCTGACGCCGCTGCGCGTGCTGCGTCGCACCGCCCTGGACGTGGCCCGCAACCGGCTGCCCGACGCCATCAAGCGCATCCGCCAGCACCGCGACCCCGAGCGGGCGGCGGAGGAGGCGCTGGTGCCGGTGCCGATCCACACGACCGAGGAGGTCGGCCAGGTGGCGCGGGCGTTCGACGCCGTGCAGCGCGAAGCCGTCCGCCTCGCGGTCGAGCAGGTGGCCCTGCGCGCGAACGTCAACGACATGTTCATCAACCTGTCCCGGCGCTCGCAGGCGCTGGTCGAGCGGCAGATCACCGTCATCGACCGGCTGGAGCAGGACGAGCAGGACCCCGACCAGCTGGCCAGCCTCTTCGAGCTGGACCACCTGGCCACCCAGATGCGCCGCAACAGCGAGAACCTGCTGGTGCTCTCCGGCACCACGGTCAACCGCCGCGTCACCCGGCCCGTGCCGATCTCCGAGGTGCTCGGCGCCGCGGTGTCGGAGGTCGAGAAGTACGCGCGCGTCCAGATCGCGCCCGCGCCGGAGCTGAAGATCCAGGGCCGCGTGGTCAACGACCTCGCGCACCTCATCGCCGAGCTGCTGGACAACGCGACCGCGTTCTCCAAGCCCACCACCAAGGTCACGGTGCGCGCCATAGAGACCCGGCGCGGCGAGGTGTCCATCCGCATCCACGACCGCGGCGTCGGCATGCAGGAGCAGGACATCGCGGAGGCCAACGCCAAGCTCGCCGAGCCGCCCGAGGTCGACGTGTCGGTGGCGCGCGAGATGGGCCTGTACGTGGTCGGCCAGCTGGCCAAGCGCCACAACATCCGGGTCACGTTGAACAACAACGACGACATAGAGGGTGGCGTCACGGCGCAGGTGGTCCTGCCGGTCGACCTGCTGCACCGCGGCCCCGAGCCGCTCACCGCGCGGCCCGCGCCGGCGGCCCTGCCGCCGCGCCCGGCCAACCTCGAACTGGAGGAGAGCGGCGTCGGCGTGCTGGCCGGCGTGCCCAAGTGGACGCCGGACGCCGCGCCCGGCGACTACGCGCCCCCGGCGCCGCCGCCCGGTCCGGCCCCGCAGGTCGTGCACACCCACGAGGCCGAGCCCAACGGTTTCTTCGAGGTCGAGCAGACCTCGGCGGCCGACCTGTTCACCGCCACCGTCGACGAGGCGGTGCCGCCGCCGGGCGAGCCGCTGATCGACTACTCGTACCCGCCCGCCGACCGGGCCAAGCCCGCGCCGCCGGTCGAGGAGGAGGACGACGCCTCGACCCAGCGCCTGCCGATCTACGAGGACGTGTTGTCCCGCTGGTTCCAGGGCGCCGAAGGCCCTGAGGCGACGGTGCGCGGCGACCTGGGTGGCGACGTGCCGCCGGAGTCGGCCGCCGAGAAGACGATGTTCGCCGACCGCACCGACCTGATGGACGAGTCGAACGGCTTCGGCTCCTCCCCGGACCGGGGTCGCGCCGAGCCGGGCTTCCCGCCCCGTCCCGACCAGGGCGCCGCGCCCCACCAGGCGGCGTCCGGTTCGACCGCGTCGGAGAAGACGGTGTTCGCCGACCGCGTCGACCTGGTCGGCGGGGAGCAGGAGCAGGCTCCGCTGCCCGCCAGGCCGGTGCCGCCCACGCCCCGCGGCTCCACCCCGGCGGGCCTGCCCAAGCGCGAGCCCGCGCCGTCGGCCATCCCGTCGTCGGGCGGCCCCGGCTGGGGCTCGGCGGACGACGGCTGGTCGGCCGCCACGAACCTGCTCAAGGCGCCGGTGGACGACACCACGACCGCGGGCCTGCCCAAGCGCGTGCCCAAGGCGCGCCTGGTGCCCGGTTCGCTCACCGCGCCCTCGCCCCGCGCGTCGGCACCCACCGGCCCCCAGCCGGCGGCGGGCTCGGCGCCCTCCGGCCTCGCCACCGCGACGCCGCCGCGCCGCTCGGCCGACAGGCTGCGGCAGCGGTTCGCGACCTACCAGCGAGGTGTGCAGCTGGGCCGCGAGTCCAGCGAAGACAGCGCCATGCCCTGGGAGGGCTTGTCGTTCGGCAACGCAGACAACAAGGAGCAGAAGTGACCACCGCAGCCGAAGAAATTGACAACTTCAGTTGGCTGGTCGACGACTTCGTCAGCAGGGTCGCGGGCGTCGCGCACGCGATCGTGGTCTCCGCGGACGGCCTGTTGCTGGCCTCCTCGTCCCGGTTGCCCATCGACCGCGCCGAGCAGCTCGCGGCCGTCGCGTCCGGCCTGGTCAGCCTCAACCTCGGCGCGGCGCGCTGCTTCGAGGCCGGTGACGTCAAGCAGACCGTGGTGGAGATGGAGCGGGGCTACCTGTTCCTGATGTCCATCAGCGACGGTTCCTGCCTGGCCGTGCTGGCCGCGCCGAACTGCGACATCGGCCTCATCGGCTACGCCATGACGCGGCTGGTCGAGCGGGTGGGCGTCCAGCTCACCCCGGAGATCCGCTCGCAGCTGCACGTCGCGATGCGCGGCTGAGACCGCACCGACCACTAGGGAAAGCAGAGCAACATGAGCGGTGGCGTTCCCGGCCGGCCGGGGTCACCCGCGGTGAGCCCGACCGTCACGTCGACCAAGATCGTCGTGGCGGGCGGGTTCGGCGTAGGCAAGACGACGTTCGTCGGTTCCGTGTCCGAGATCGTCCCGTTGACCACCGAGGCGGTGATGACCGAGGCCAGCGTCGGGGTGGACGACCTGTCGGGCACGCCGAACAAGGTCACGACGACGGTGGCCATGGACTTCGGCCGCGTGTCGCTGGACCAGGACCTGATCCTGTACCTGTTCGGCACGCCCGGCCAGCACCGGTTCTGGTTCATGTGGGACGACCTGGTGCGCGGCGCCATCGGCGCCGTGGTGCTGGTCGACACCCGCAGGCTGTCGGACGCGTTCGCCTCGATCGACTTCTTCGAGGACCGCGAACTGCCGTACGTGGTGGGCGTGAACTGCTTCGACGGGCTGCTGCACCACCGCATCGAGGACATCCGGGAGGCGCTGACGATCGACCAGGCGGTGCCGATCGTGCCCTGCGACGCGCGGAACCGGCAGTCGACCAAGCAGACGCTGATCACGCTGGTGCAGCACGCGATGAGGCTGCCGACGTTCGCCTGATCCCCACGACGGC
>NZ_JBHWIE010000243.1:0-10752 GCF_042732085.1 Actinosynnema sp. NPDC059797 | reverse complement strand
CCGGGTCCGCCCCCGGTCCCCCCCCAGAGCCCGGCGCGGACCCCACGCCGGTGTTGGAGATTCGGGGGGTGGTGGTTCGGTTCGGGGCGTTGACGGCCGTCGACCACGTCGACCTGGTGGTGCCCAGGGGGCACGTGGTCGGGCTGGTGGGACCCAACGGGGCCGGCAAGTCGACGCTGATCAGCACCGTCACCGGGTTCACCGGGCGGTACGGCGGCAGCGTGCTGCTGGACGGCCTGCCCGTCGACCACCTGGCCGCCCACCGGCGGGCCCGGGCCGGGCTGCGGCGCAGCTTCCAGCAGCTGCGGGTGCCGACCTCGGTGACCGTGGGCATGTTCCTGCAGGTGGCGGCCGGGCGGAAGCTGTCCGCGGCCGAGGTCGACGAGCAGCTGGCGCTGTTCGCCTGCCCGGCGGCCGACGTACCGGTGGAGACCGTCGACGTGGCCACCCGCCGGCTGCTGGAGGTCGCCGGGCTGGCCCTCGGCCGACCGCCCGTCCTGCTGCTCGACGAGCCCGCCGCGGGCCACTCCAGCGCCGAGACCCACCTCCTCCAACAACGGCTCGCCGAGATCCCCGAGCGCTTCGGCACCTCCGTGCTGCTGGTCGAGCACGACATCGAGCTGGTCCGGTCCACCTGCGACTCCGTCGTGGTCATGGACTTCGGGCGCGTCATCGCCCAGGGTCCGCCCGACGAGGTGCTGGCCGACCCCGCCGTGGTCGCCGCGTACCTCGGCACCGCACCCACCCCCGAAGGGAAGAACCCATGAGAGCCCTCACGTCGTTGGCGGCCACCGCGGTCCTGACCGCGGCCGCGCTCACCGGCTGCGGTGACGCGGGCGCGGGCGACACCGTCAAGATCGGCGCCATCGCGGGTCTGACCGGCAACTTCATCACCGCCGAGGTCGCCAAGACCGCCCAGCGCGTGTTCGACGACGCCAACGAGGCGGGCGGCGTCAACGGCAAGAAGATCGAGTTCATCGTCAAGGACGACGCGGGCAACCCCCAGCGCACCGCCCAGGTCGCCCGGGAGCTCCAGGACGCGGGCGTGGTCGCCATGGCCGCCTCCGCCAGCTTCACCGACTGCGACGTCAACGACGCCTTCTACCGGCAGTCGCGGCTCAGCTCGGTCATGGCGGTCGCGGCCAGCCCGAAGTGCTTCCAGAGCCCCAACATCGCCCCGGTCAACGTCGGCCCGTTCGCGCTGATGACCGCCGTGCTGCTGCACGCGTCCCAGAAGCTCGGCGCGAAGGCCGTCTGCAACTTCACCGTGGTGCTGCCCGGCTCCGAGGACGCGGTCAAGGCCGCCCTGGAGAAGTGGGAGCGGCTCAGCGGGCAGAGGCTGAAGGTCAACGACATGACCGTGCAGCAGAGCGGTGACCTCACGCCGTACCTGCTCAAGGCCAAGCAGGCGGGCTGCGACGCGATCCTGTTCAACCCGGCCGAGCAGCTGGTCGTGCCGTGGCTCCAGGCGGCCAAGACCCAGGGCATGTCCGACGTGGACTTCCTGCTGCTGGCACCCGCCTACACCGACAGCGTGGCCAAGGCCGTCGGGCCGCTGGGCCTGAGCGTCCACGCGGGCAGCGAGTTCGAGCCGTTCACCTCCGACAGCCTGGCCAACAAGGGCTGGCGCGACACCGTCACCCGCGCCGAGGCGCAGGCCACGGCGTTCTCCCAGGGCGGCTACCTGGCCGCGAAGTTCACGGTCGAGGTGCTCAGGTCGATCCGGGGCGAGATCACCCGCGACAGCGTCAACGAGGCGCTGCGCACCATGACGCCCATCGAGGACCCGATGCTCGGCAGCCCGTTCGTGTTCGGGCCGGGTGACGCCCACGCGCCCAACCAGGCGTCGAAGATCGTCCGCCTCACCGGCCTGCGCTGGGTGGTCGTGGACGACACGTTCATCACCGTGCCCGAGTAGGAGGCGCAGCGTGCTGCAACTGTCCGCCGCCATCGCGGGGCTCGCCACCGGCGGCGCCTACGCCCTGATGGGCCTGTCCACCCTGCTCACCTACCGGCTGGTCGCCGTGGTCAACTTCGCCCAGGCCGCCGTGGGCGCGTTCGGCGCCTTCGCCATGGTCGTGCTGCACGAGCGGGGCCTGCCGCTGCTCCTGGCGGTACCCGCCGGCCTGGCCGCCGCCGCCCTGCTGCACATGGGGCTCGGCGTCGTGGTGGTGCGCTGGTTCTCCGAGGCCGGCGAGGGCGCCAAGGCCGCGGTCACCATCGCGGTCTACACCGGCCTCGTCGCGGTCGGCCTGCGGCTGTTCGGCGCGCAGCACCCGCACCGGTTCCCCAACCCGTTCGACGCGCCCGCGATGACGGTCGGCGGCGTGGTCGTCACCTGGACCGCGGTGGTGACGATGGCCCTGGCCGTGCTGTTCGCGGTGCTGCCGACCGCGCTGCTCAAGCACACCCGGACCGGCCTGCTGCTGCGGGCGCTGTCGGAGCGGCCCACCACGGCCGAGCTGATCGGCGTGCGCGTGCCGCGGCTGTCGATGGTGGTGTGGGGCGTGGCGGGCGCCGCGGGCGCGCTCGCCATCATGATCGTCGCGCCGCAGCTGGCCAGCGACTTCGGCTCGCAGGCCCTGCTGATCACGCCGGCGCTGGCCGCCGCGCTGGTCGGCGGGTTCCGCAGCTTCGCCTGGACGTTCGCCGGCGGCGTCGCCCTCGGCGTGCTCCAGGGCCTGGCCAGCACCGTCGTCGCCCTCCAGCAGTACCGCGGCGTCCTGCCGTTCCTGGTGATCCTCGTCGTCCTGCTGTGGACGCGCCGCCGGGACCGCTGGGACTCCGTCGCCTGAAGAACACCCGAAAGGAACACCATGTGTCACGCCGATGAGTCGCGCCCACCGGCCGCGCCGGACGCGACGGGCGCGGTGGCCTCGGCCGGCCCGCTGAGGTTGACCTCCGCCGACGGCGCGCGGTTCGCCGCCTACCAGGCCCTGCCCGACCGGCCGACCGGCGCCGGGGTGGTGGTGCTGCCGGACGTGCGCGGCGCGCACGAGTTCTACCGGGACCTGGCCCGCGGCTTCGCCGAGGCCGGTGTGACGGCCGTGGTGCTCGACTACTACGGCCGCGTCGCGGCCGACGACGAGCGCGGACCGGACTTCGACGGGTTCGCGCACGCGGCGAAGCTCGACCGGGACCTGGTGCCGCTCGACGTCGCCGCGGCCGTGGACCACCTGCTCTCGCTGGGCGTGACGGCGCCGTTCACCGTCGGGTTCTGCCTGGGCGGCGCGCTGTCGTGGGGCCAGTCCGCGCTGGAGCCCCGGCTGGCCGGTGCGATCGGCTTCTACGGCAGGCCCGCCGAGTGCCGCGAGCTGATCCCGCGCATGGAGCGGCCCGTGCTGGTGCTCGCGGCGGGCGAGGACGCCCTCACCCCTGTCGAGGACAACCTCGCGTTCGACCGGGAGCTGGCCGAGGCGGGCGTGCCGCACGAGTTCCGCCTCTACGAGGGCGCGCCGCACTCGTTCTTCGACGGCGCGCTGCCCGACCAGGCCGACAACGCCGCCGACGCGTGGCGGCGGGTGCTGGCGTTCATCGACGAGCACGGCCGGGTGGGGTCGTGATCCCCCGGGTGACCAGGGCGGCGGTGCTGCGCGGGTTCGCCGCGCCGCTGGAGCTGGTTGAGGTGCCGCTGCCCGAGGACCTGCCGCCCGGCAGCGCGATCGCGCGGATCACCACGACCACGCTGTGCGGCACCGACGCGCACCTGTGGCAGGGCGCGATGCCCTTCGTCGACCTGCCGATCATCCTCGGCCACGAGATGGTGGGCGAGGTCGTCGCCCTCGGCCCCGGCGCCGGGCACGACGCGCTGGGCAGGCCGGTCGGACCGGGCAGCCGCGTGGTGTGGTCGGAGTCGGTGTGCGGGCGCTGCCGCGCGTGCTCGGTGCTGCGCGAGCCGGTGCTGTGCGCGGAGCGCGGCTACGGCTTCGCCCAGCGCGCCGACCGGTGGCCGTTCGCCGTCGGCGGCCTGTCGCAGTACGCCTACCTGCCGCCGGGCACGCACCGGGTCGTGCTCGCCGACGACGTGCCCGACACCTGGGCCGCCTCGGCGGGCTGCGCGGTCAAGACCGTGGTCCGGGCCTTCGCCAACGCGGGCGGCGTCGAGCCGGGCGCCACCGTGGTCGTGCAGGGTGCCGGGCCGCTGGGCCTGGTCGCCACCGCGTTCGCCCGGGCGGCGGGCGCCGGGCTGGTGGTCACCCTGGGCGGCCCGGCCAACCGGCTCGCGCTGGCCTCGGCCTACGGCGCGGACCACACCGTCGACGTCACCGAGGTGACCGACCCCGACGAGCGGGTCGCGCGGGTGGAGGAGCTGACCGGGGCCGCGGGCGCGGACCTGGTGCTCGACTTCGCGGGCGCGCCCACGGCCAACCGCGAGGGCGTGCTGATGTGCGGTGCGCGCGGCACGCACGTCGTGGTCGGCCTGGCCGGGCCGCACGCCGCGCCCGTGCCGCTGGACGTGGTGATGAGCCGCGAGGTCCGCGTGGTCGGTTCCCTCAACGGCGACGTCGGCGACCTCGTCCGCGCGCTGCGCTTCCTGTCGGCGTTCGCCGACCGCTTCGACTGGGACGCCATGTTCTCCCCGCCCGTCGGCCTGTCGGGCGCGGAGCGGGCGATCAGGGACACGGCGTCGATGGCCGTGGTCAAGGCCGTCGTGCACCCCGGACTGGACTAGGAGAACCACCATGACCGACCCGACGCCGCTGGTGACCGCCGCGACCGGTTTCATGTCCGCCAAGCAGCTGTTCGCGGCGAGCGAGCTGGGCGTGTTCGCCGCGCTGGACCTCGGCCCGGCGACCGCGCTGGAGCTGGCCGAGCGCGCCGAGCTGCCGGAGCGCTCCGCGCGCATCCTGGCCGACGCCATGGTGGGCCTCGGCCTGCTGGCGCACGCCGACGGCCGCTACCGCAACACCGAGGTGACCGCCACCTACCTGGCGGGTCGCCGCGGCCTGGACCTGCGCCCGTTCCTGGCGTTCTGGGACGAGCTGAGCTACCCGCACTGGCAGCACTACGCGCAGTCGATGCGCACCGCCCGACCCGGGCCGTTCGAGCTGGACGAGGCGAACATGGGCGTGTTCATGACCGGCGTGCAGACCTACAACTCGCTGCACGCGGTGATGCTGGCCGAGCACTACGACTTCCGCCTGCACCGGCACGTGCTGGACCTGGGCGGGCTGTCCACCGCGTTCCTCGCCGAGGCCGCCGCCCGCAACCCCGGGCTGACCGGCGCGTTCGTCACCACCGGCGACTTCCTGCGGATGGTCCGGGGCTCGGTGCCCGCCGAGGTCGCCGACCGGATCTCCTTCCACGAGGCCGACCCGCTGACCGACCCGGTGCCCGGCCGCTACGACGCCGTGCTGCTGGAGCACGTCATCCACCGGTTCGACCCGGAGCGGAACCAGGCGATCCTGCGGGCCGCGCGCGGCGTGGTCGACCCCGGAGCGCGCCTGCTGGTGCTGGACTTCCTGCTGCTGGCCGACGACGCCCGCCGGCTGGACCCGGTGCTGGCCGGCGAGTACCTGGTGGTCGACGGGACCGTGGTCTACCCCGAGGACGAGGTGCACGGCTGGCTGCGCGACACCGGCTGGGCGGTGCTGGAGACGCGGCCGCTGCCGGGCAGCCCGCGCGTGGTGATCGCGGAGGCCGCGTGATGGGGGCGGTCGCGATGGTCACCGGCGGCGGTGGCGGCATCGGCGGCGCGATCGCCGAGGCGCTGGCCGCGCGCGGCGACCGGGTCGTGGTGGCGGACCTGGACCCGGTCTCGGCCGCCCGGGTGGCCGACCGCGTCGGCGGGATGGCCGTGCGGATGGACGTGCGCGACCACGGCTCGGTGCGCGGCGCGGTCGGCCAGGCCGTGGCCGCGCTGGGCCCGATCGGGGTGCTGGTGCACGCGGCGGGCGTGGTCGGCGGCGCGGGTCCGCTGCTGACCCTGCCGCTGGACGCCCTGGAGGCGGTGCTGGCGGTCAACGTGCGCGGCACGTTCCTGGTCACCCAGGCGGTCGGCGAGGTGATGGTCGAGGCCGGGCGCGGCGGGTCGGTGGTGCACATCAGCTCGGCCGGTTCGCTCCAGCCGACCGTGGGCCTGGGCCACTACGAGGCCACCAAGGCGGCGATGAACGCGCTGACCCGGTCGGCGGCGCTGGAGCTGGCGCCGCACGGCATCCGGGTCAACGCGGTGGCGCCCGGCCCGGTGGAGACGCCGCTGACCGCGGCGGCCCTGGCCGACCCGGCGGCCCGCGCGCCGTGGGTGGCGCGCATCCCGCTGCGGCGCATCGCCACCACCGACGACCTGGTGCCGGTGGTGCTGCTGCTCACCTCCGACGCGGCCCGCCACGTCACCGGCACCGTGCTGCCGGTCGACGGCGGCCAACTGCTGGGGGGTTGAGGTGGCGCCCGTGGACCACACGCACGCGGCCGTCGTCGGCTATACCGACCGGCTGTCCGCGCGGCCCGGTGAGCGGATCACCGTGCACGCCAGCGCCACCACCCCGGACGCGCGGGTGCGGGTGCTGCACGTCGACCACGACGGGACCGCGCCCGTCCGCACCCCCGTGGAGGTGGGCGCGCCCGACCGGGTGCGCATCCCCCACCAGAGCTTCGACCACGGCTCGTACGGCCTGGTGCCGCGCCCACCCGCGCTGCGCGACACCGTGGCGTTCACGGCGTGGGTGTGGCCGACGGCCCTGCCCGCGGAGCGCGCCGGGCTGATGAGCCAGGGCGACGCCGCGTCCGGGCCGCACGCCGAGCTGGCGCTGCTCGCCGACGGCACGGTGGAGTTCGCCGTGCGCACCGAGCGCGGCGTGGTGCGCGTGCCCGGACCGGCGCTGCACCTGCGCCGCTGGTACCTGCTGGTCGGCGGGTACGGGCCGGACGGCGCGCGGCTGGAGGTGCGGCCACGGGCCCGGCTCGCCGACGAACCGCCGGCCGCCGTGTCGACGACCATCTCCGCCGGGCCGCTGCTGCGCGGCGACGCGCCGCTGGTGTTCGCCGCGCGCCGGGTGGCGGGCGCCTGCGTCGGGCACTTCGACGGCAAGCTCGACGGCCCGACCGTCTACACCGCCGAGCGCCCGGACGTGGACGCCGTGTTCGCCTCCTCGGTGGCCTGGCAGGACGGTGCGCGGGCGCACTGGGACTTCTCCCGGGACATCGGCGGCGACCGGCTGCTCGACGTGGCGGACGGGCGGCACGGCACGCTGTTCAACCACCCGCTGCGCGGCGTGACCGGGCACGACTGGTCCGGCGAGGTGTTGGACTGGCGGTTCTCCGACGGCGGGTACGCGGCGGCGCACTTCCACTCCGACGACCTGGCCGACTGCGGCTGGGACCCGGTGCTGGCCGTGCGGCTGCCCGAGGACCTGCCCTCCGGCTGCTACGCCGTGGAGCTGGCCACCGACGAGGGCGTGGACCGGCTGCCGTTCTTCGTGCGGCCGGCGAGGCGGACCGCGCGGTTGGCGTTCCTGGTGCCGACGCTGAGCTACCTCGCCTACGCCCTGGACCACCTGCGCCAGCCGTTCGCGACGGAGGACCCGGCCGAGGTGGCGGCGCCGTTCGCCCGCGCCAACGCGCTGCACAGCCTCTACGACCGGCACACCGACGGCAGCGGCGTGGCCACCGCTTCGCTGCGCCGCCCGCTGCTGGGGATGCGCGACGACCACGTGTTCCGCTACACGCGCTCGCCGCACCAGTACAGCGAGGACCTGCACCTGGTCGGCTGGCTGCGGCGGCAGGGGTTCGCCTTCGACGTGCTCACCGACCACGACCTGCACGCCGACGGAGCGGCCGCGATCGAGGGGTACGCGGCCGTGGTCACCGGCAGCCACCCCGAGTACTGGACGGGGGCCATGCTCGACGCGGTCAACGCCTACCTGGACCGCGGCGGCAACCTCGGCTACCTCGGCGGCAACGGCGCGTACTGGGTCACCGCGATCGACCCGCGCCGGCCGCACCTGGCCGAGTTGCGGCGCGGGTACGCGGGCGTGCGCACGTGGGAGTGCGAACCGGGGGAACTGGTGCTGGCCAGCACCGGCGAGCCCGGCGGGCTGTGGCAGGAGCGGAACCGCGCGCCGCACCGGCTGTTCGGCGTCGGCACCACCGCGGCCGGGATGACCAGCGGCGGTTCGTACGAGGTGGTGGGCGACCACCCGCTGCTGGCGGGGGTGCCGCGGGACCGGCCGCTGGGCGCGTTCGGCGCGGTGCTGGGCGGCGCGGCGTCGTTCGAGACCGACGGGATCGACCCGCTGCTGGGCAGCCCGCCCGGCACGGTGCTGCTGGGGCGGGCGGTGCTCGGCGACGACTACATGTCCGGTGACACCGGCCCGGCCGTACCGCACCCGCTCGGCGACCCGGTGGACCGCCGCCGCGCCGACCTGACGCTGCTGCGCGCGCCCGGCGGCGGCGAGGTGTTCGCGACCGGCTCCATCGGCTGGTGCGGCGCCCTCTCCCACGACCAGGACGACAACGACGTGTCCCGGCTGACCGCCGCCGTGCTGCGGCGCTTCGGCGCGGGTCCCACCGAGGAGGACCACCATGCCACTGCACCCTGAGGCGCGGGCGGTGATCGACGCCGCCGCGGCCGGCCTCGCGCCCGTCGACCTCTCCCCCGCCGAGATGCGGGCCGCGTTCGCCGCGACCTGGCAGCCTTCGCCGTCCGCGGTGGAGGTGGCCTCGGTGGTGGACCGGGTGATCCCGGGCCCGGCCGGGCCGCTGCCCGTGCGCGTCTACACGCCGTTCGGCACCGGGCCGTTCCCGGTGCTGGTGTGGTTCCACGGCGGCGGGTGGGTGATCGGGTCGCTGGACGAGAACGAGGCCACCTGCCGGGCCCTGTGCGACGCGGTGGGCATGGTCGTGGTGTCGGTGGACTACCGGCTCGCGCCCGAGCACCGCTTCCCGGCCGCCGCCGAGGACGCCTACGCGGCGGTGACCTGGGTGGCCGCCCACGGCGCGGAGATCGGCGCGGACGGCTCCAGGCTGGCCGTCGGCGGCGAGAGCGCGGGCGGCAACCTGGCCGCGGTGGCGTGCCTGATGGCACGCGACCACGACGGGCCGCCGATCCGGTTGCAGCTGCTGGCCGCGCCGGTCACCGCGCCACCCGGTGACCGGCCGTCGTACGTGGCGTACGGGGAGGGCCACTTCCTGAGCCGGGACAGCATGGAGTGGTTCTTCCGGCAGTACCCGCGCACGCCGGCGGACCTGACCGACCCCTACCTCGCGCCGCTGGCCGCCGAGCACCTGGGCGACCTGCCGCCCGCGCTGGTGATGACCGCCGAGTTCGACCCGCTGCGCGATGAGGGCGAGGAGTACGCGCACCGGCTGCTCGACGCGGGGGTGCCGGTCACGCTGGTCCGCTACCCCGGCCAGATCCACGGCTTCTTCGCCCTGCTGGTGGACAGGCTGTCCGTGTCCGCCGTCGCCCACGCCCGCGCCGCCGACGCGCTGCGCGCCGCCCTCACCGCGGAGGCACGATGATCCCCAAGCGCCGCATCGGCACGTCCGGCCCGTCCGTGGGCGTGCTCGCCCTGGGTTCCTGGCACACCTACGACCGGATGCCATTCCACGACGCCGTGGAGATGGTGCGGCGAGCCGTGGACGCCGGCGTGGACCTGTTCGACGTGGGCTACTACGGCGGGTTCTCCCTCGACGGCGCGCCCGTCCCCGAGTCGTACACCGACGTCCTGTTCGGACGGATCGTGCAGGCCGCCGGGGTCGCCCGGGAGGACTACAAGCTGTCCGCGAAGCTGTGGGTCAACGGCTTCCCCGGGCAGTCCATGGGCGACCAGCTCGACCGGCTGCTGTTCCGGGTCGGCACGGACCGGGCGGACTACGCGATCCTCGGCGACCTGTTCGGCACCGAGCCGGACCTGGGGCTGCTGACCGCTCAGCTGGGCGAGCTGGTGGCCGACGGCAGGCTCGGCGGCTGGGGCGTCAACAACTGGTCGGTCGACCACCTGCGGGCCGCGCACGCGGCGGCGGCGGCGCAGGGCGTGCCGGGGCCGACGATGGCGCAGCTGAAGTACAGCGTGGTGCGGCGCTCCATCCCGGACGGCGCGCCCTTCCGGGGCCTGGTGGAGGAGCTGGGCATCACCATCCAAGCCTCGGACGTGCTGGAGGGCGGGATCCTGGCGAAGAACTCCACCCCGGACCGGGCGATCGGCAAGGACCCCGGCGGCATCCGGGCGCGGGTGGCCGGCGCGGCGCGGGAGCTGGCGTCGGTCGCGGCGGACTTCGGCGCGACACCGGCGCAGGCGGCGATCGCGTTCTGCCTAGCGGACCCGGCGACCACGACGGTGCTGTTCGGGGCGAGCCGGGTCGCGCAGCTGGAGGAGAACCTGGCGGCGGTGCGGCTGGCCGAGGAACGGGGCCCGGAGCTGCGCGCGGCCCTGGACGGGCTGTGGCTGGACCGGGACCTGGTCGACCCGAGCGGGCACTAGCGCCGGGGCGGGCCGTCCCGCGCGGGGCGGCCCGCCCGCCGGCGGGACGGCGCGCGACACGCCGGTCCGCCCGACCGGCCGGTACCCGAGGAACCCTCGTTGACCTGCGGCGCACGTGTTCACGCGGCACGGGGTGGCGCTGTTGTCCGGACCACGCCCGCCGCGTAGGTTGTCCGCCTACCAAGGAGGCGTGATGGACAGCACACGGGTCGCCTCGGCGATGCGCATCGGCGCCGCCCTGGGCAGCGCCGCGGACGTCGAGTGGGACGAGGTCTTCGCCGGCCTGCGGCTGGCCGTGCCGGAGATGTGCGCGGTCCAGGTCACCGGG
>NZ_JBHWIE010000242.1:0-10807 GCF_042732085.1 Actinosynnema sp. NPDC059797 | reverse complement strand
CACCACGGGCGCCCCGCCCCCGGGTCCCGTGCCGGGGTCCGAGGTCCCGCAGGCGCCGAGCGCGAGGGCGACGGCGGTGGCGAGGCAGGTGCGGGCTCTGGCTTTCACGACAGGTCTCCTCGCAGCGGTGTGACGCGGGTGGTGGTCGGGTGCGTGGACGGGCGCGCGAGCCGCTCACGCCGTGGCCCGCCGGCGCCAGACCGGCCCGTCGGGGAAGCGGTGGGCGGCGATGGACGCGGGGTGGAGCTCGGCGCCGATGCCGGGGGTGGTCGGGGCGAGGTAGTGGCCGTCGCGGATGCGCACGGGGGCGGTGAAGTGCTCGTGCAGGTGGTCGACGTACTCGATGACGCGGTCCTCGGTGGTGCCGCTGACGGCGACGTAGTCGAACATCGCCAGGTGCTGGACCATCTCGCACAGCCCGACGCCGCCGGCGTGCGGGCAGACCGGGACGCCGAACTTGGCGGCCAGCAGCAGGACGGCGACGTTCTCGGTGACGCCCGCGGTGCGGGCGGCGTCGAGTTGCAGGACGTCGAGGGCGCCCGCCTGGAGCAGTTGCTTGAACATCACCTGGTTGTGGGTGTGCTCGCCGGTGGCGACCTTCACCGGGGCGATCGCCCTCCGGATGGCGGCGTGGCCGAGGATGTCGTCGGGCGAGGTGGGCTCCTCGATCCAGTACGGGTCGTGGGGCAGGAGCGGGGTCATCCGGTCGATGGCCTGCCGCACGCCCCAGGCCTGGTTGGCGTCGAGGGCGATGCGGATGTCCGGCCCGACCGCCTCGCGGGCCAGCCGCAGGCGGCGCAGGTCGTCGGCGGGGTCGGCGCCGACCTTCAGCTTGATCTGGGTGAAGCCGTCGGCGACGGCTCGGCGGGACAGGCGGACGAGCTTCTCGTCGTCGTAGCCCAGCCACCCGGGCGTCGTGGTGTAGGCGGGGTAGCCGTGGCGCAGCAGGTGGGCGGCGCGTGCGGCGCGGCCGGGTTCGGCGCGGCGCAGGACGTCCAGCGCCTCGTCGCGGGTGAGGGCGTCCTCCAGGTAGCGGAAGTCGACGAGGTCGACCAGTCGCTCGGGGGACAGCTCGGCGAGCAGTTGCCAGACCGGCTTGCCCTCGCGGCGCCCGTACAGGTCCCAGGCGGCGTTGACGACGGCGGCGGCGGCCATGTGGATGACGCCCTTCTCCGGGCCGAGCCAGCGCAGCTGGCTGTCACCGGTCAGGCGCCGGGAGAACGCGCCGAGGTCGCCCAGGACCTCGTCCACGGGCAGGCCGACGACCAGCGGCGCCAGGGCGCGCACGGCGGCCACCTCGACGTCGTTGCCGCGTCCCACGGTGAAGGCGAGCCCGTGGCCCTCCGCGCCCCCGCTGGTCCGGAGGGTCACGTAGGCGGCGGAGTAGTCGGGTTCGGGGTTCATGGCGTCGGAGCCGTCGAGTTCGCGCGAGGTCGGGAACCGCACGTCGACCGCGTCGACGGCGGTGATCAGCTCAGTCATCGGGTCCGGCGCCCGCGGCCCGAACGCCCCGGCGTCTGCTCGAACGCATGGCGACCACCCCTCGTCGTGTGGTTGCGGCATGTCCGCGGTGCGCCACCTGGACACCGGACATGGGATGGATTTATAGGATCCCGGGAGTTCCGGTGTCCAGGTGGAGCGGCGAATCGAACTCGAAAGTCGGAAGATCTACTGGCCGGCGAGGTCTTCCGGAGTTCACGGCGCCTCCGGCCTCTTTCGGGGAGGTGGGATGTATTGCTAGCCTGCCCACCGCGCAAGCCGCCTCCGGGGAGCCGCCGATGTCACTGACCGACAAGGCCATCGACCGGATCAGGGACCTGATCCAGTCGGGCGAACTGCCACCGGGGGCCAAGCTGCCGCCCGAGCAGCAGTTGGCCGCAGGGCTGGGCCTGTCCCGGAACCTGATGCGGGAGGCGGTCAAGGCGCTGGTCGTCGCTCGGGTGCTGGAGATCCGGCGGGGCGACGGCACCTACGTCACCAGCCTGGCGCCGGAGGTGCTGCTGGGCGGTGTCGCGTCCGCGGTGGAACTCCTCCGCGGCGACACGCTGCTGGAGCTCACCGAGGTGCGCAGGCTCTTCGAGCCGGTCGCCACCGGGCTCGCCGCCACCCGCATCAGCGACGCGGAACTCGCCGTGGTGGAGGGCCACCTCGACGCGATGCGCGCCGCCCGCGACGACGTGGAACTGCTCAACGAGCACGACGCCGCCTTCCACCGGGCCGTCGTCGCCGCCACCGGAAACGCGACGCTGACGACCCTGCTGGAGGGCATCTCCGGCCGCACGGTCCGCGCCAGGGTATGGCGCGGACTGGTCGACGACGACGCGGCGAGCCGCACCCTCGCCGAGCACGAGGCCATCTACACCGCGCTGGTCGACCGCGACGCCGCCCTCGCCCAGGCCGCCGCCCTCGTGCACATCACCACCACCGAGCGGTGGCTGCGCGAGCACGTGGACCGGGACGGCGGCGTCCCACCCGACCGCCGGCGGCAGGCGGGACCCGACGCACCGGAACAGGAGCGGGTGCCGTGATCCGGATCGACGCCCACCACCACTTCTGGCACCTCTCCGCCCGGCCGCACGACTGGCTCGACGACCCGGCCCTGGAGCCGATCCGGCGGAACTTCGGGCCGGCGGACCTGCGGGCGGTGGCCGAGCGGGCCGGGGTGGACGCCACCGTCCTGGTCCAGGTGCTCCCCGATGTCGGCGAGACGGCGGAGTTCCTGGCGGTGGCGGGGGAGTCCGGGCTCGTCGCGGGCGTCGTGGGGTGGGTCGACCTCACCGCGCCCGACGTCGCCGAGCAGCTGGACCGGCTGTGCCGCGGACCGGGCGGCGACCGGCTCGCGGGCGTCCGGCACCTGGTGCAGTCCGAGCCGGACCCCGACTGGCTGGTGCGCCCCGACGTGCTGGCCGGGTTGCGCGCGGTGCGCGACGCCGGGCTCGTCTACGACCTGCTGACCCGGCCGCACCAGCTGCCGGCGGCGCTGCGGGCCGTGCGCGCGGTGCCGGACCTGGTGTTCGTGCTCGACCACCTGTCCAAACCGGACATCGCCGGTCGTGTGCTCCAACCCTGGGCGAGCCGCCTGGAGGCGCTGGCCGCCGAACCGAACGTGGCGGCCAAGGTGTCCGGCCTGGTCACCGAGGCGGACTGGTCGCGGTGGACCGCGGCCGACCTGCGGCCCTACGTCGACGTCGCGCTGGAGGCGTTCGGCCCCGACCGGCTCATGGTCGGCTCCGACTGGCCGGTCTGCCTGCTGGCCGCCGACTACGAACGGGTGTTCGCCACCGCCGCCGAACTCCTCGGCGGGTGCTCCGCCGCGGAGCGGGACCGGCTCTTCGGCGGCACGGCCGCCCGCGTCTACCGGTTGGGGAACCGCTGACGCGCACCACGGCCCTCGCGTCCTGATCGAATCTGATCATAAAAGCACATCGAACAGTGTTGCCCTTCGCTTCTGTCTCAGATTGACTGTTTCGCGCTGTCAAGTGATGAAACGATCGGGGAGAGGGAGGCGAGGCACGTGGAGCAGCGCTACGCGACCGCGCCGCAGCAGGTCCCGTCGATGACGACGGAGGAGCTGCGGCGGCACTACCTGGTGGAGGAGTTGTTCGTCGCCGACGAGGTGCGGGCGGTGCACAGCCACCACGACCGGGTGGTGCTGGTGGGCGCGGTGCCGCGCTCTGGCCCCTTGGGCCTGCCCGGGTTCGCGGAGATCAGGGCCGAGCGGTTCTTCGACCGCCGCGAGGCGGGGATCGTCAACGTCGGCGGTTCGGGGACGGTGGCGGTGGACGGCGTGGAGCACCGGCTGGCCCCGACCGCGTGCCTCTACGTGGGCAGGGGCGCGGGTGAGGTCGTGTTCGCCTCCGACGACGCCGACGCGCCGGCGGCGTTCTACCTGTTCTCCGCGCCCGCGCACACCGCGCACCCGACGGTGCTGGTGGAGCCGGGCGGTGGCACGGTGCGCGAGCTGGGCGACCCGCTGACCTCGAACCGCCGCACGCTGACCCAGTACGTCCACGAGGACGGCGTGCGCAGTTGCCAGGTGGTGATGGGCGTGACCAGGCTGCACCCGGGCAGCATGTGGAACACGATGCCCGCGCACACCCACGAGCGCCGCACGGAGGTCTACCTCTACTTCGACCTGCCCGAGGACGCCCGGGTGGTGCACCTGCTCGGCGAGCCGCGGGAGACCCGGCACCTGGTCGTGGCCGACCGGCAGGCGGTGATCTCGCCGCCGTGGTCGCTGCACAGCGGCGTGGGCACCGCCTCCTACAGCTTCGTCTGGGCGATGGCGGGGGAGAACCAGTCCTTCGACGACATGGACCCGCACCCGGCGGCGGTGCTGCGGTGAGCCCGGAGGTGGCCGGCCTGCTGGACCTGACCGGCCGGACCGCGGCCGTGACGGGGGCGAGCCGGGGCATCGGGCTGGCCGTGGCGCGACTGCTGGCCGCCGCCGGCGCCGACGTGATCGGCATCAGCGCCTCCATGCCCGGGGGCGACAGCGCGGCGCGGGCGGCGGTGGAGGGCGAGGGCCGGGTGTTCACCCCGGTCCGGACCGACCTGTCCGACGCCGGGCAGGTGGCGGAGCTCGGCGCCCTGCTGGCCGGGCGGGAGGTGGACGTGCTGGTCAACAACGGCGGGACGATCCGCCGCGCCCCCGCCGCCGAGCACCCCGACGCGGACTTCGACCACGTGCTCGACGTCAACCTGCGCGCCACCTGGGTGCTCTCGCGCGAGGTGGGCCGGTCGATGCTGGCCCGCGGTTCGGGGCGGATCGTCAACATCGCCTCGATGCTGAGCTTCCAGGGCGGGATCACCGTGCCCGGCTACACCGCGTCGAAATCCGCCGTCGCCGGCCTGACCAAGGCCCTGGCCAACGAGTGGGCGAACCGGGGGGTCAACGTCAACGCGGTGGCGCCGGGTTACGTCGCCACCGACAACACCGGCGCGCTGCGCGCAAACCCGGAGCGCGACCGGGCGATCCTGGAGCGCATCCCGGCCGGGCGGTGGGCCGAGCCCGAGGACATCGCGGGCGCGGTGCTGTTCCTGTGCTCCCGGGCGGCCGACTACGTCCACGGCGTCGTGCTCCCGGTCGACGGGGGGTGGTTGGCCCGGTGAGGGGTGGCGTCAGGCTGGTGCGGTCGAGTCGCGGACGCGCAGGGACGGGGTGATGACCACTCGGTGGGTGGGTCGTCCGCCCTCTCGTAGGACGACCCGCGCAGCGGGGGCCGCAACCCCTGCTCCGACGCCTCCTCCGCACCCCGGACCACCTCCGGCCAGTAGTGGTCCGACGACGGGACCAGGATCCCGACCGTGCCGAGCGGGTGCGGCGGCAACCGGGGTCGCCAGCCGCGTGGGGAGTGCCGGCGGGGCGTGGTGACGCGCTCGTTGACGGTCGTCGCCGCAGCGGAACATCATGAGGCTGCTCGCGGTGGTGCGTGTCGGGTGAGGCGCGAACCGGCCGCACGGCGGTGCGCGGGTGACGCCGACCTTCGAGCGGGACTGGAGACTCCGATGTCCGCAGTGCGCAACCTCGGTGCCGTGCTGGCCGCCGCGTCGGTGCTGGTGACCGGTGCCCCTGCCGCGGTTGCCGCGCCACCGGACGTGGTGCCGTGCCTCGGGACGGCGCTCTGCGCGTCCGGGCAGCTCTCCGACGGCACCCCGTACCGGTTCGCCAAGCCGCGGCGGTGGAACGGCGTCGTGCTGGTCGACCTGGACTTCGCCGACGGCGGACTGACCACGCCGCTGACCGGGAGCCTCGTCGAGCGCGGCTACGCCGTGGGCGGCACGACCAGGACCGTCACCGGGTGGCGCATCGCCCAGGCGATCGACAACCAGGCCGCCGCGCTGGAGCGTTTCGAGGCGGCGTTCGGGCCCGCGCGGTGGGCGATCGCCGAAGGCCGCTCGATGGGCGGGTTCGTGGCTGCGGGCGCCGCCCAGGTCCACCCCGGCCTGTTCGACGCCGCCGTGCCGTTCTGCGGCGGGCTCGGCGGTTCGGTCGGCCAGTGGAACCAGAAGCTCGACACCGTGTTCGCGCTGAAGACGTTGCTGTTCGGCGACAGCGCCCTGCCCGTGACCGGGATCCCCGCCGACGTCGCCGGTGCGCGGGAGCAGTGGATCTCGGCCCTCGCCGCGGCGCAGTCCACGGCGCGGGGGCGGGCGCGCATCGCGCTCGCGTCCGCCATCGGCCAACTCCCGGGCTGGGGGCTCGCGGCGGACGGCACCACGCCGCCGGTGCCGGCGTGGTGGGACGCGGCGGGCATCGAGAACGGCATGTACCAGGCGCTGGCGGGCGGTCCGCTGCCCTACGTCGGGCAGGCGATGAGCAGCAGGCGCGCCATCGAACAGCTGGCGGGCGGGAACCCCTCCTGGAACACGGGGGTCGACTACGGCCGGCAACTCGCCTCGGCCGAACCCGCTCACCAACTGGCCGTCGCGCGGCTGTACGCCCGAGCCGGGTTGGACCTGCGCGCCGACCTCGGGCGGTTGGCCGCGGCACCCCGCGTCGCCGCCGACCCCGCTGCCGTGTCATACCTGTCCAAGGGCATCGTGTTCACGGGTGACGTGCGCGTACCGGTCCTGACGGTCAACGGGCTCGGTGACCAGATCTCCACCGTGGCGCAGCAGCAGTCCTACGAGGCCCTGGCCCGCCGCGAGGGCAACGGTCGGCTCGTGCGCCAGACGTACGTGCGGACCGCCGGGCACTGCACCTTCACCGTCGGCGAGCAGGTTGCCGCGATCGACCGGATGTGGCAGCGGTTGCGCACGGACCACTGGCCCGACCTCTCGCCTCGCGCCATGAACGGGCTCGCGGGCGACGGCCGGTACGTCGACCACGCCCCACCCGTGTTCAACCGACCGTTCGCGGGCTGACGGACACCCCTCGACCCGGCCGGTGCGGCCCGGTCGGGTTCGCGCCGTGATCGATCCGGCTGCCCGATACGTTGACGGCATGAGGGGGACCTACGAGGACGAGGACCACTGGCCGGAGTTCGGCACGCTGACCGTGCGCGACACCCGGGGCGGTGACGGAGGGGACGGCCCGTTCGAGCAGCACGCCTCGCGCGCCCAGCCGTGCGGCACGATCGTGCGCACCGGGTACGGCTGGCTGGAGGCGGCGGCCGGGGACGGACCGGTGGTGGTGCGCATGGAGTCGCACGACAGCCCGCCGCCCGAGGACACCGCCGAGTGGGACGACGTGGTCGAGATCCCCTACCGGAGCCGGTCCGGGGTGGTCGGCCTGACCTACGTGACGGGCGGGCCGGGGGACGAGCACCTCCGGTTGACGGGGCCGGGCCTGTACCGGGTGCGGGTGTGCGCGGCCTCCTCTGCGGACGAGGAGGTCGAGGCGGTGTGGCGGCTGTGCTTCTGGCCGGTAATCGAGGTCGAACCGCCGCGGTGGTCGGCGCGCGCCCGGCCTGCGGTGCCCGTGGGTGGCGGGGGTTGGCGGCACCTGTTCGGCTACCACGTCACCGATCTGCTGTTCGCCGTGTGGGCGGCGCGGGACGCGGACGGCGCCACCACCGTCGACGCGGTGCGGCGATGGGGCGAACGGCACCATCGGGGCGTGGGGTGGCTGGACCGGCCGTTGCCCGAGCCGGTGCACCGCGAACTCGACCCCGCCGACGTCGCCGCCCAGCTGGGCGTGCCCGCGCCGTCGTCGTCGCGCGACCTGTTGACCGTGTTCGCCGCCGCCGGGTTGCTCGTCGCCGACGGGGACGCCTACCGGTGGCCCGAGGTGGAGCCCAGGGCGCAGGACGTGCTGGACCTGTCGCCCGCGCGCCGCGCCGACCTGGTGCTGCGGCAGGAGCTGGACAGGTTCCGGTCTTTCGCCTCCGACCTGGTGTCGGTCGCCCTGTGGGGCGGTGCCCGGCAGACGGTCACCGCGCTGGCGGCGCGCACGCCGGCGACCGGGGACGACGTGCGCGCCACGCTGGACTGGGCCGTGCGGCAAGGGCTGCTGACCGTCGAGGGACCGCTGTCCGGCGAGTTCACGATGGCGGTACCCGCCGCGGGGTGATGCCGCGGCACGGTCCGAAGCGCGACCACCGGGTGCCGGGCAACGTCGTGCACACGAACCGCACGATGCCGGCCGAGCTGCCGAGTCCGTGCCGTGCCGGGCCGGGCAACCCCGTACGACGGCGCCCCCGCCCACCTGCGCGAGACGGGCGCGCGGTACCTGGCCGAGCGCCGACAGCCCTCGCATCCGGCGCAGTGTCCTCTGCCGATCTGGGGAAGTTCTGGGATCGGTCTTGTGCCCCCTCGCGGTGACCCGGTACTCCCGTAGACGGGGGAGGGGGACCGGTGTCGGTGACGTTCGGACTGCTCGGCGAGATCCGGGCGCACGCGTCGGGGGAGGCGGTCGACCTCGGGCACGCCCGGCAGCGGTGCGTGCTCGCGGCGCTGCTGGTGGACGCCAACCGGCCGCTGCCGCTGGACGTGCTGGTCGAACGGGTCTGGGGCGAGCGCGCGCCGCGACAGGCCAAGGGCACCCTCTACGGCTACCTCTACCGGCTGCGACAGGCGTTCGCCGAGGTGGCGGGCGTGCGCATCGACCGCACACCTGCCGGGTACGTCCTGCCCGTCGAGGAGGACGCGGTCGACCTGCACCGGTTCCGGGCGCTGGTGAAGCGGTCCCACGCCGAGCCGGACGACGAGCGGGCGCTGGCGCTGGTGGACGAGGCGTCGGGCCTGTGGCGCGGGCCGGCGCTGAGCAGCGTGGACGGCGACTGGGCCGGCGCGGTGCGGCGTTCGCTGGAACAGGAGCGGTGGGCCGCGCTGCTGCACCGCAACGACGTCGCCCTGCGCCTGGGCCACCACGACGCGATGGTCCCGGTCCTGGCCGAGCTGGCCGACGAGAACCCGTTGGACGAACGCCTCGCCGGGCAGTTCGTCCTGGCGCTGTACCGGAGCGGGCGGCAGGCGGACGCGTTGAGCCACTACCAGGCCGTCCGCCGCCGGCTCGCCGAGGAGCTGGGGGTCGATCCCGGACCGCAGTTGCGCGAGCTGCACCAGCACGTGCTCACCGGCGAACTCCTCCTCCCGGCCGCGCCCACCACCGTGCCCACGCCGCGGCAGCTGCCCGCCGCGCCACGCCCGTTCGTCGGCCGCACCGCGGAGCTGGCCTCGATGGACGAGCTGCTCGGCTCACCCGCCACCTTGGCGATCGTCGGTGCGGGCGGCACCGGCAAGACGTGGCTGGCGCTGCACTGGGCCCACCAGCGGGCCGACCGGTTCCCCGACGGGCAGTTGCACGTCGACCTGCACGGGTTCGACCCGCACGGGCGTCCGACGCCGCCGGCCACCGCCCTGCGCGCCATGCTCGCGGCACTGGGTTCCGACCCGGGCCACGACCGGGGCGTGGACGCGCTCGCCGCCCACTTCCGCACGCTCGTCGCGGGCAAGCACGTGGTGGTGGTGCTGGACAACGCGCACGACGAGGCGCAGGTCGTGCCGCTGCTGCCGGGCGGCTCGACGTGCACGGTGCTGATCACCAGCAGGAGGCGGCTGACGGCGCTGGCCACCGCGCACGGCGCCCACCACCTCGCCCTGGCCGCGATGCCCACGTCGGACGCGGTCGACGTGCTCGCGCGACACCTGGGCCACGACCGGCTCGCGGCGCACCCCGAGGCCCGGCGGTCCATCGTCGAGCACTGCGCGGGGCTGCCCCTGGCGCTGGGCATCGCCGCCGCGCGCGCCGCCGTCCACCCGGAGCTACCGCTGTCCGTGGTGGCCGAGGAGTTGCGGGACGACCGGCTGGACTCGTTGCGCGCCGTGTTCGTCGCGTCTTACCGGGCGCTGGACGCGGAAGCCGCCCGCGTGTTCCGGCTGCTGGCCGTGGCGCCCGGACCCGACATCGAGGTGCGCTCGGCCGCCGCGTTGGCCGGCTTGCCGCTGTCCGCCGTGCGAACCGTGTTGCGACGCTTGGAAAACGCGCACGTGGTCGACCGGCGCGGGACGAGCCGCTACCGGATGCACGACCTGGTGCGCCTCTACGCGGCCGAGCAGCACACCGAGCCGGACGCCGTGAGGGGGCTGGTGGACTACTACGTCGCGACCGCCCACGCCGCCGGCGAGCTGTCCGATCCGCTGACCACCTCCGTTCCCGCGCCCGGGAACGCCGCGCCCCTGGCCTTCGAGGGTGCCGAGGAGGCCACGGCGTGGCTGGTCGCGGAGCACGAATGCCTCCTCGCGGCACAGGACTGGGCCGTGCGGCACGGCGCGCACGCCGCCGTGTGGCACCTGGCGTGGGCGCTGGACCGGCTGCACTGGAGGCAAGGGCTGTCGGACACCCACGTGGAGACCTGGCGCGCGGGCATCGCAGCCGCCGAGCACCTCGACCCGTGGTACCTCGCGCAGGGGCATCGCAGCGCCAGCCAGGCCCTGATGCGGGCCGGTGATCACGAAGGCGCGGAGCGGCACCTGCACGCGGCGCTGGAAGCGTTGCGGCGCGGCGGTTCCCCGGTCGACCAGGGGCACGTCACCCACTCGCTCGCCGCCGTGCTGGGCACCCGGGGCGATGTCGCCGAGGGCGTGCGGTACGCCGAGCGCGCCCTGGACCTCTACCGCCGGGCCGGGGCGGAGGTGTGGGAGGCCAACGCGCTCAACACCCTGGGCTGGTTCCTGGCGAAGAGCGGTGACCCCGAACGCGGCCGGCGGCACTGCGCCCAGGCAGTCGTGCTGTGCCGGGCGCTGGGCTACCAGGACGGCGAGGCCGCGGCCCGCGACAGCCTCGCCCACATCGCGCACACGACCGGCGCGCCGCGCCGGGCGTTGGGCCACTACCGCCGGGCCGTACACCTGCGCCGCGTCC
>NZ_JBHWIE010000241.1:0-10956 GCF_042732085.1 Actinosynnema sp. NPDC059797 | reverse complement strand
GTCCCGGCGGAGGCGGTGGCCGTCATGCGGGCGTTCCTGGACGCGGTCAACGGCGGTGACGCGGCGACGGCCTCGCGCCTGCTCTGCGCGGATGCGATCAACTCGCCCGACGACGTGGCGGAACTGGTCGGCCACGACCCGGACCTGGCGATCGACACCAGGGTCGAGGGCATCGCGCGCGACGACCGCTCCGTCCAGCTCTACCTGCGCGGCACCGCCAAGGGGCAGGAGGTCGAGGGCCCCTCCGGCAACCTCTGGGCCACCAACTACGACGGGCCGTGGTGCCTGCACGCCTTCCGCGTGGTCGTCATCTGAGGAGGTTGTACCCCTTCGGGTGATGCATTCCCCTCCGCCGGACCTTCACCCGCCTGACCGGGTGTTCGATACTGGGCGGTGAGGGGAGTACTTCCCAAGCGCCTACCCGGTCAGGACGGGCATCTCGTCGGTGTCCCCGGGAGGCCGCCCCACCAGGGCGAAGGAGACCTCGGACGTTCGGCGTTCGAGGAGGTCCGATGCCCTTGTCCGCAGCCCTGCCCGCCGACTCGGCCGGGTCCGTCGGGTCGGTGGGCCTGTGGTCGATCAGCCTCGCCGTCCTGGCCGCGTTGCTGGTGGCAGACTTCGCGGTCACCCACCGCCCGCACGAGGTGTCGATGCGGGAGGCCGTGGGCTGGTCGGTGTTCTACCTCGCGCTGCCGGTGGTCTTCGCGGCCTGGTTGTGGAGCGCCGCCGGGAGCGACCGGGCGCTGGAGTTCGCGACCGGGTTCCTGGTGGAGAAGTCCCTGTCGGTGGACAACCTGTTCGTGTTCATGCTGCTGCTCGCCGCCTTCGCCGTGCCGTCCGACGTGCAGCAACGCGTCCTGCTCTACGGCATCGTCGGCGCCCTGGTGCTGCGGGGCGCGTTCATCGCGGCCGGCGCGGCGATGCTGGCCTCCGGGACGTGGGCGTTCCTCGTGTTCGGGCTGGTCCTGCTCGTGTCGGCGGTGAAGGTCTTCCACCAGGCGCTCACCGGCGCCCAGGCCGAGCCGGACGTGTCGCGGATGCGGTCGGTCCGGCTGCTGCGCCGGCTCACCCCGGTCACCGACGATTACCGCGGCGCCCGCCTGACCGTCCGCGAGCACGGGCGACGCGCGCTGACGCCGCTGGCGGTCGTGGTGGTCGCGGTCTTCGCGACCGACGTGGTGTTCGCCGTCGACTCGGTGCCCGCCGTCTACGGCATCACCGACGACCCCTACCTGGTGTTCGCCACGAACGCGTTCGCGCTGCTCGGCCTGCGCGCCCTGTACTTCGTGCTGCACAACGCCCTGGCCAAGCTCGTCCACCTCAACCACGGGCTGGCGGTCATCCTCGCGTTCATCGCGGTGAAGCTGGTGCTGCACTGGGCGCACGGGATCTGGCCGGGCGTGCCCGACATCCCCACGCCGCTCTCCCTGGTGGTGATCGTCGGCACCCTCGCCACCGTCACCGCGACCAGCCTGCGCAGCCGGCGGCGCGCCCGTCGGGCGGGCGCCGGGACCACCGCACCACGGGACTGACCATGTTCTTCGAATGGCTCCTCGACGCGCTGATCACCACCGCCCTCGTCGTGCTCGTCCTGGTGGCGCTGGTGATCAGCTGCGCCGCCCTGCACCCGCCTCGTCCGCCGCGGTGAGCGCGCCCCCGCCCGGGTGGCAGGTCGCGGCCGTGGCGACGCCAGGCCCGCCCGCGCCGGCCGGAGGGACCTCGTGACGGGCGGTCCGTGATCGTTGGATCGACGTTGGCGGGACGTTGGCGGTGATCACTTGACTCCTCGAGTCGAACGCAGGACACCGAAGAACCGCCCGACTCGGACCCAGCGCTCCCAGGAAGGTCCCGGCTCATGGCAACAGGCACCGCCGCGATGGCGCCCACGCACACCGTGCGCAGGACGCGCGCGGTCAGGGGCGACGTCGACCAGCGGATCGAGGCGATCGGCAAGGAGGCGGAGGCCGAACCGCAGTCCGTGGTGGGCATGCCCACCGGCGCCCGGCTCCCCGACGACCCGTTCGCGAGCCTGCGCGGCGTCGCCGGGTGGGCGGTCGACTACGTGGCCTTCCTGCGGGAACCGGTCGACCGGCTCCAGGGCGACCCGCAGAACGTGCGGGCCGTGGTGGACGCGATCCGCTCCACCGCCGACCGGATGCGCGAGCTGGCGGGGGCGCAGCGCGAGACGCTGGGCAAGCCCCGGGGGTGGACCGGCAGCGCCAAGGACGCCTACCAGGCCAGCATGGACGCGCTCGGCGAGGAGCTGGCCTCGCTGGCCAACGCGGTGGACAAGAAGGGCGTGGTCGTCGAGCACACCGGCGCGATGGTGCAGGCCCTGCGCGAAGCCCTCCTCTACACCCTCGGCCAGTACTCCGACTCGCTGGTCCCCGGCGCGATCAACGCCCACGCCTTCGCCCCGTTCACCGCGGGCGCGTCCATCGTGCTGTTCCTGGGTTCGGTGGTGGACAGCGCGACGCAGCTCGGCACGAGCGTCGCGGCCAAGATGGACGACCTGGCCGCGGCGCTGACCCGCCAGGTCGACCGGATGAGGGAGCTGGACCGCATCTCCGACGACGTCGGCCGGGGCTGGGAGCGGTTCGAGAACGCCGCGGGCGGTGGGGCGGTCGCGGCGCGGGCGGACAACGCGGTCAGGCGGATGTCGGTCGGTGAGGAGCAGGAGGCGCTGCGGCCCGTGCGGAGCGTCCGCGGCCTGGCGGTCGAGGAGACCGAGGTCTTCCGCCCCGTGCACGGCACACGACTCCTGGCAGCCGAGGAAACCGAAGCCCTCCAACCCATGCAGAGCGCCCGCGCCCTCGCGGTGGAAGAGACGGAGGCGCTGCGGCCTATGCAGAGCGCACGCGCCTTCGCCGTCGAAGAGACCGAAGCCCTCCGACCCATGCGCAGCGAACGTCTCCTGGCAGCCGAGGAAACGGAGGCGCTGCGGCCCATGGGGGTCGCGGCGAGGGAGCGGCTCCTGCCCGAGGAGCCCATCGCCTTCTCCCGCGCGGAGGAGCCGGTCCAGGCGCGTCACGCGGTGCGCGAGTCGGTGGTCGCGCGCGAGGTGCAGGCCACCCCCTACCTCGCCGCCGAGGCCGAGCTGACGGTCGCGCGCCAGGTGCAGGCGGCGCCGGGTTGGACGGTCGCGGGCCAAGTGCAGGCCACGCCGGATTCGACGGTCCGCAGGGTCGTGGAGGCCGAGTAGGCGCAGGCGGCGCCCGACCGCCCGGCCGAGGAAGTCCCCGCACCCCCTCTCCCCTGCGTTCCCCGGAGGCAACGCCATGGTCACCACCCCGCCACCGACCGAGGTCGGCACGTACTCCCCCGACGGCTCCGGTTTCACGATGGAGCAGTCCGCGATGGAGACGCTCCAGCAGCAGGCCGACTCACTGCGCACCGGCTACCAGGAAGCCTCGTCGAGGCTGTCCGGCCAGGGCTTGGCGGGCAACGCGTTCGGCACCGCCGGGGCGTTCGCCGCCGAGGCGTTCAACGCCTCCGCCGGCAGGTCGGTCGAGTTGGTGGGCAGGGCTGCCTCGACGCTCGGCCTCGTCGGCGAGGCCCTGAAGGCCACGGCGCGGACCCACCAGGAGGCCGACCGCGCCAACGGCGACCAGTTCGCCAGGATCGACCCCACCCACACCGCCGGGCCGCCGCTGGGCGCGCCCGGTGGAGGTGGCGGTGGCACGCCGGCACCGCAGGGCCCGCCGGTCGCCTCGCCCGGTGACCTCCCCGGTGGTCCCGGGAACGGCGGGGGCGCCCCGTTCCAGACCGGAGGCCCGCAGACCACGCCGACGGGCGACGTCCCCCGCCCGGAGGACACCACGCGGACCTCGACGACCGCCGGACCGGAAGCCTTCACCGCGCAGGGCGGCGTGCCCACGCCCCAGGGCGCCGGAGCACCCACCGGTCAGCCGGGCGGGATCCCCGCAGGCCAGCTGCCCCCGACGCCGATGACGTCGGGCATCGCGGGACCGCCCACCGCTCCCGGTGGCGGCTCGGCGGAGGCCGGGACCGCCGCCGCCCGTGCGTCCTCCACGCCCGCGCCGACCTCGACGTCCCCCATGGGGGCGATGCCGCCCCTCCCCGAGATCCCCGACCCGCCTCCCGTCCCGGACGGCTCCGCGAGCACCGGCGGCGGGACGAACCTGGCGGAAGCCCTCAAGAGCACCCCCTCGGCCGGCGGCACCGGGTCGACGCCGGGCTCCTCGCCGGGAGCGACGCCCTCACCGGGTGCCACCAACACCTCGGCGGGGACCACGCCGCCGCCGATGCCTCCGATCCCCGAGGTGCCCAAGGACCTGTTCAAGCAGCCCGGCATCCCCGACCCCACCACGGGCAGCGGCCCCGGCGGTTCCGCCGGCGACTCGGACACCCCCGATCCCCACCCCGGCGAGCGGGTGCCGGGGAGCCACGAGGAGCAGGACCGGAAGGGTCGTGACCACGAAGGGCGCGACGGCGAGCGCCGTGATCCAGGGGACCACGAAGGCGACCGCAAGGACGACCGCGAGGGCAGCGGCGACCGCGACCCCAACCCCGACCGTGACCGCGACGAGCACGGCTTCCCGATCACCTCGGTGGACGGCGAGCCCTGCCTCGACCTGCGCGACCTCCCCGCCGAGGACGGCGAGCGCTGGCTGGAGTACATCCGGGACATCCTCGCCACCAAGGGCGAGGGGTCCTTCTTCTGGGCGGGCGACACCATCGACGCGCAGGGGCAGCGGCACTCGTTCATGGACCTCGCCGAGTTCATGGCCAACCTGGACGGCCGCGGCGAGCCCGGTCCCGTCGCCGAGGCGGCCGGGCGGCCCGTGCGCGAGGTGTCGGACACCGTCGCGGCCAGTCCCGCGCACAGCGCCAACGGCGACGTCTACGTCCTGGTCGGCCCCAACCGCGCCGAGGACGGCCCGGTCGAGCTGGCCGACTTCCCGGCGCTCCAGGCCAACCCCCGGGTCGAGCGGGTGTTCGCGATCGACGCCGTCACCGGGAGGGAGACCCAGATCCACCCGAAGGTCTCCTGATCGCCCGGCGGAGGTGGGAGCGCTTCACCGGTAGGAGGTCACGACCGCGGTCCCTCGGAGCCCGAACGGAGCCCGAACAGGCGCGCGACCCCGTCGACCAGGTCGTCCTCGGTGGTGCCGGTGTCGAGCTCGATCACGTGCAGGCCGAGGGCCGCGGTCTCCTCGCGCAGGCGGTCGGTGAACATCCGGTCCCGCTCCAGCAGGTTGCGCAGGGCGCGGTCGGGGTTCCCGGTCCGGTTGGGGACGTCCCACAGCGTGCCGCGGCTCTCGAACGCGGCCCTGCGGAACTCCGGGGTCGGCAGGAGCCACACGGCGTGGTCCGGGTCCGCGAGGTGGGGCAGCACGAGGTGGGGCAGCAACCGGAAGCCCTCGACGACCACACCGGGTCCCTCCCCCAGCGCGAGGAGGTCTTCCACGATGAACCCGAACCCCTCGCCCCGGAACCAGTGGAACGTGTCCAGCATGGCCTCCGGACTCCGGTCCACCCACCGCTCGTCCAGGTCCATGGCGGCGAACTGCCGCAGGAACGGCGAGTCCTCGGGCGTCATCCGGCCGGCGTGGTCGGTCATCAGGTCGTCGGTGGAGCACCGGTGGAGGCCGTACCGGTCGGCGAGCCGACGGGCCGCGGTCGACTTGCCCGCGCCGCTGCCGCCGCCGATCCAGTAGACGTGGCTCAGCCGGGTGCGGGGCGCTTCGGTGTCAGGGGTGGGCGTGGGTCGTTCAACCGGCATACGGGTCGTTCCTCACGGCGCTGGGCATCGACGGCCCGACCTCAGGCCGGGCACAGGGCGCACCGGTGGGGGCCGATCGCGCGGTCCCGGCCACGCCACCCCGTGCCCGTCGCGTCCGCCCACAGGGTAATCCAGGGCCGGCGCGACTCCCCCTCGTAGGCGCGGCCGCAGCTGTCGCAGATCAGGAGCAGCGCCACGGGGTCCTGGTCAGCGGGTATGGCGGTCACGGTCACCAGCGATCCGGGGGCGCCGACCGCCCGCGCGCCGCCACCGGGTCGCCGCCCTGACGACCGCGCCCAGCCCCACGACCACGACGACGCCGCCGGTGACCGCGTCGCTGGCGGCCACGCGCCCCTCCCCGGGCTGCGGTCCCGCCAACGACGTGACGACCAGCCACGCCCCGATCAGCAGCAGCACCGGCGCCAGCCACGGCGTCTCCCTCGGCGCCATGGCGTGGACCAGGGAGCACACCGCCACCGCGAACCCGGTGAACACGCTGTTCCAGCGGGGGTCGAAGGCGCCGTCCGCGGTCTGGTGCCCCAGCGCGAAGGGCGCCATGAGCAGCCACAGGCCGGCCAGGAAGCTCACCGCGACCCCGAACGAGACCACCGCGTCCCACCGGGACCCACGCCGCGCCGCCGGACCGCGACGTGCCCCGGACCGCGTTCCCACGGACGCCACCGCGCCTCCTCCCCGAACCGCTGCCGACCGCACGCCGTGGTGCGGCCCGCCTCGATCGTGGCACCGACTGGCGGAGGTGGACCTGACGCTTGTCTTGCGATCCGGCCGCGCCCCTCAGCCCTCGCCCTCCGCCAACCCCAGCAGGGGCAGCAGGACCGCCTCCAGGAACGGCGCCAGGGTGGCCGCGTAGGTCGCGCTGAGGTGGTTGTCGTCCAGGTAGACGAACACGTTGCCGATGATCGCCGGGCAGGTCTCGTCCTCGCAGATGTAGTCGCTGAAGTCCGCGAACGACACGTTGGGCGGCAGGTCGGGCACCGCCGACCAGGGCGGCTCCGGGGTGAGCAGGTCGGCCCTGGGCGTCGCGCACGCCCCGGGGTCCAGGCCGTGGGCGGCGGCGCACTCCGCCGGGCCGAAGGAGAACCGCGGGTTGTCCCGGACCGCCAGCACGGGCAGCCCGACCTCGGCCAACTCGCGCCACTGGGCGACGAACCCGTCCGGGGTGGTCTCGGTCAGCCCGACGCGGACGTTGCGCGTGCCGTTGACCAGGACCAGGTCGGGCCGCAGCTCGGCCAGCTCGTCGACGACGTCGGCGTTCCACCGGGTGCACCTGGCGTCGCCGGGCGCCGCGTCGGCGTCGGTGGAGAACGGGCAGGCGCCCTTGAGCATGGAGACGACCTGCCAGTCCCGCTCCCGCGCGATGGGCCACAGCGCCGCCAGGTACGACTGCATGTGCGAGTCGCCCACGACCGCGATCCGCCTGGCCGGCTCGGCGGGGCCGGGCGAGGTGCACACCTCCAGGTCCCGGGGGTTGCGCGGGGAGGAGCGGCACGTGCTGCCCTCGATGGCGGGGAAGTCGTCGTACAGCGACACCAGCGGCGGGATCACGGTCGCGTCCTCGGAGCCCCAGTACTCGAAGTCGGGCATCCGGGCCAGGGCGCCGGGGTGGTCGTTGTCGTCGACCAGCAGCTCGTAGGAGGCGGCCTTGCGGTCGCTGACGGCCTGCCAGGCGCCCGCGGCGAGCAGGACCGGCACCATCGCCGCCGCGCCGAGCGCGTGGGCGCGCCACGCGCGTACCTCGCCGACCCGGGAGCGGCGCACCGGCGCCTCGACCAGGTGGTGGGTCGCCACGGCCAGCACGACGGACAGCCCGATCACGAACGCGCCGCCCAGCGGCCCGACCTCCTCCCGGCCCCGCAGCACCAGGTAGAGCACGAGCACCGGCCAGTGCCACAGGTAGAGCGCGTAGCTCAGGTCCCCGACGTAGCGGACCGGGCGGGCCGACAGCAGCCGGTCGGCGCCCACGCGGCTGCCGGTGGCCCCGGCGACGACGACGGCCGCGCCGCACAGCGTCGGCCACAGCGCGGCGTAGCCGGGGAACACGCTGCCGACCTTCAGCACCAGCCCGCAGGCCACCAGGCCCACGACCCCGAGCCACCCCAGGACGACCCGCGCGCCCCGGTTCAGCACCACCGCGTCGACGACCAGGGCCAGCAGCCCGCCCAGCGCGAACTCCCACGCCCGGGTCAGCGAGTGGAAGTAGGCCAGCGGCTGGTCCGCGCCGGTGAGGACCACCGAGAACGCCAGCGAGCCGCCGAAGACGGCGACCAGCAGCCAGGCCACCGGGCGGCGCACGCCCGTGCCGAGGCGGCGGGCGGCCCAGGCGGCGGTCACCACCAGCAACGGCCAGACCAGGTAGAACTGGCCCTGGATGGACAGCGACCAGTAGTGCTGGACGACGCTGGCCTCGTCGTGCTGCTGGAAGTAGTCGGCCGCGTCGGAGACCAGCTGCCAGTTCTCCAGGTACAGCGCGGCGGCGACGACCTCCCGGATGGTCTGGAACCACCGGTTCTCCGGCAGCGCGACCACGCACACGGCGACGAGCGCGAGCAGGACGGTGAGCGCGGCGGGGAACAGGCGCTTGACCATCCGCCCCCACAGCGGGACCGGCTCGATCCGGCCGCGTTCGGCCGCCCGCACCAGCTGCCCGGTCACCAGGAAGCCCGAGAGCAGGAAGAACACGTCCACGCCGCCCGACACGCGGCCGAGCCAGACGTGGTAGACGACCACCAGGGTGACCGCGAGCGCGCGCAGGCCCTGCAACTCGGGGCGGTAGCGGCGGGCACGACCGGTGATCGCGGCCGACGACGTGTCCGGCGGAGCCGACGGCGCGTCCGGCGGGGCGGGCGGGAACTTCAAGATCAACTCCGGGTGCGTCGGGTCGCGGACGCCGACCAGGCTTCCCGGCACACCACGCCGTCGGTGGATCGTGACGGCGCCGCACACGGTATCGACGCGCGCGCCGCTCCTGTTACGCGGACCCCCGGGACACCGGGTGTTCACGACGGCGTGACCACCTGGTTCGCGCACCGGCACCCACCACCGGGTACTGTCGGGACGTTGCCCGTGCGCGGGCATGGTGTGCCGGGAAGCCTGGTCGGCGGTCCGATCCGACGACCCCGGGAGCCGCCCGTGCAACGCCGTGCCACCACCCTGTTCAACCGAGGGTCCTGGCCCGAGGCCAAGCGCATCGCCGACATCCTGCGCCTGGAGACCGTCGGCGGGGTGATCATGCTGGCCGCCGCCCTGCTCGGGCTGGTGTGGGCCAACTCGCCCTGGGCGCCGACCTACGAGGCACTGCGCGACTTCGAGGTGGGCGTCGCGTCGCTGCACCTCGAGCTGAGCATCGGCCACTGGGCCTCCGACGGGTTGCTGGCGATCTTCTTCTTCGTCGCGGGCCTGGAGCTCAAACGCGAGTTCGTGGCCGGTGACCTGCGCGATCCCCGGCGGGCGGCGGTGCCGGTCGCCGCCGCGTTCGGCGGGGTCGCGGTGCCCGCCCTGATCTACCTGCTGGTCAACCTGGGCACGCCGGGCGCGGCGTCCGGGTGGGCCGTCCCGACCGCCACCGACATCGCCTTCGCCCTGGCCGTGCTCGCCGTGATCGGCCGGTGCCTGCCCGCGGCGCTGCGGACGTTCCTGCTCACCCTCGCCGTGGTCGACGACCTGATCGCGATCGTGATCATCGCCGTGTTCTACACCGACGACCTGGCCGTGACGCCGCTGCTGCTGACGGCCGTGCCGCTGGCGCTGTTCGCCGTGCTGGTGCAGCGACGGGTGCGCTCCTGGTGGCTGCTGCTGCCGCTGGCCGCCCTGACCTGGGGTTTCATGCACGCCTCCGGGGTCCACGCCACCGTGGCGGGGGTGCTGCTGGGCTTCGCCGTGCCGGTCATCCGCCGCGCGCCCGGCGAGGGCCCCGGCCTGGCCGAGCACTTCGAGCACCGGTTCCGGCCGCTGTCGGCCGGCGTGGCGGTGCCCGTGTTCGCCTTCTTCGCCTCGGGCGTGTCGATCGGCGGGCTCGCCGGCCTGACCTCCTCGCTGACCGACACGGTGACCATCGGCATCGTGGCGGGCCTGCTGCTGGGCAAGCTGGTGGGCATCACCGCCGCCACGTGGCTGGTGTCGAGGTTCACCCGCGCCGAGCTGGACGGCGACCTGGCGTGGGTGGACGTGGTGGGCCTGGCGGTGCTGGGCGGTATCGGGTTCACCGTGTCGCTGCTGGTGGGCGAGCTGGCGTTCGGCGAGGGCAGCCGCCCCTACGACGACGCCAAGATCGGCATCCTGCTCGGCTCGCTGCTGTCCGCGCTGGTCGCCACGGTGATCCTGCGCGCCCGCAACCGCGTCTACCGCCGCATCCACGAGGAGGAGACCCGCGACGACGACCACGACGGCATCCCGGACGTCCACCAGCGGGACGCCCTCGACTGAACTCCCGCCGGTCGGGCGGGACGAAGCGGGTTGCGCCGTCCCACCCGACTGGTATGCAAAGGGGTGGGGGGTGGCGCGGTGCTGGACGTGCGCGTGCTGGGTGAGGTGACCGTGCACGTGCACGGCCACCGGGTCGACCTGGGGCCGGCCAGGCAGCGGTGCGTGTGGGCGGCGCTGGCGGTGGACGTCGGTCGCGTGGTGCCGGTGGAACGCCTCGTCGAACGGGTCTGGGGGGAGCATCCCCCGCCGAAGGCGCGCACGGCGCTGCTGTCCTACGTCTCGCGGCTGCGACGGGTGCTGCCCGGGGCGCCGACCGCGGTCGTGGTCCGCCGCTCGGGCGGTTACCTGCTGGCGGTCGAGGAGTCCGCGGTCGACCTGCACCGGTTCCGCACCCTGAGCGCCCGCGCCGGTCGGGCCGGCGACGCCGACGCGGTGCGGTTGCTGACCGAGGCGCTGGCGTTGTGGCGCGGGGAGGCGTTGACCGGTCCGGGAGGCGAGTGGGCGACCGCGGAGCGGGACCGGCTGGGACGCGAGCGACTCGCCGCGCAGCACGACCTGGTCGACGCCCGACTGCGCCTGGGGCAGGGCGAGGAGCTGGTGGACGAACTGGCCGCGCGCCAGGAGGAGCACCCGCTGGACGAGCGGGTGGCCGGGCAGCTCCTGCTCGCCCTGCACCGCGCCGGGCGCACCGCCGACGCCCTGGAGCACCACCGGCGGCTGCGGGAGCGGCTGGTGGAGGAACTGGGCGCCGACCCCGCCCCCGCGCT
>NZ_JBHWIE010000240.1:0-10962 GCF_042732085.1 Actinosynnema sp. NPDC059797 | reverse complement strand
TTTTTATTCTGGCGTTGTGTGTTTTTTTTTTTTTTTACGCTCGTGTTTTCAACAACCCCCTCCCGGCGCCAACCCCCCAACCTGGTGGCCGTCCAGCGCCCCCCGGCGGCCGGGCGGGGGGGGCCCCCCCCCCACGGCACCGTCAAGCGCGGCACGCTTGCCTCCATCGTGCGCCAGGCCGGGCTGACAGCCACGGAGTTCCTAGCCTTTGGAAACGCACTACTGAGCTAGTAGACGTCACCGTTCCTTTTAGGTTGGCGAGGCATTCCCGTTTCGGCGGCTTCAAGGTTCCAAATAAGGTTGAGTACGTCCGCTGCTGCGTTTTTCAGCTCTATGGCCGTGCGACGTATTTGACTTACCGAGAGTCGGCGTGACCGTTTGTTTGCGTTCGAGTTCCTTCGAAATGCGGTAAGTTTTGCATCACCTTCGAGTGAAAGCCATGACCCTGCATGTATTATGTGGTCACGCTCGTCCTTTAGGTGGCGCATCCTGCTACGAAGTTCTGCCCATTCATTAAAATCTTCCCGTTGCGAGTAAGGGCTCCCCTTCAGTTCTTTGTCCAATCGGATTATCAGGTCGCCGAGTGATGGACCTCCTGAAGTAACGTCGCCGTGAAACATCACCATGGAGTTAATCGCGTTCTCTAGAGCCATTTCCAAGTATGAGCTGTTTATTGCCACAGTGCCGATGGCGTCGTTCAGGGCGCGCGGGTGATCTTCCGGGAGAACCCAGTGGGAATCTGAATTCATCTGTGCCTCGCTCTCCGGGATGTGGTTAATCTATCGATTGAACTCCACCAGGACGGCCGTTGCGTCGTCATGTCGCTTGCGCGTGCGGCCGTCATCAATTGTAACGCCTTTTGTTTCGATCTCGCGAGTCTGTGCAATCAGAGCACTTGGGCCTTCTTTGGATAGAACTTTAAATAGTTGCTCCCAGGACATCTGTCCGAAAAGGTCTACCAGTCTGCTGGCTCCATCAGTCAGCAAAGCAGCCGCATCAACCAGCGAGGCGTCTATGGAGCCGTACACGGCTTCGTATGCAGCTTCTGGCATGGTGCTGGCGACGTAGTAGCCGCCAGGCTTGTTTTGGACGGCAATTACGGCTTCGTAGGAGTAATCCGTCAGGTTTGCCATTCTGTCGTCCGTAATTGCTTGAACGTTGCTGCCACATCGAAGAAGCAGTGGTGAATCGGCTAGAACGAGGTAATCTAGCTTATCTTGATTTCGACGCAGGATGGTTACAGTTGAAGACGGGCTATCAGGATTAGAAAGATCGCAAGTTGTCTCATGAGCTGAGCGAGTAAAAAATATAGACTCCGAGAGTGCGTCAGTTAGCGGCATGGTTGAACTGATGGACAGCCGTCTTGCGAGTTGTCCGGCGAGGTGATGGACCACCCACGGCACGTCATGTATGCATCCATTTTCGTCGGGTCGCAAGGCTGTTGCACCATCAAACACCATAACCCAGTCAAGCCCAGATACTGCGTAATCGTCATTGGCTCGACCTGGCGTAGATTCACTACCCATGGTTACGCGCATGTATCCGCCTTAATCGGGAATGGGGAAACGGTAGCGAAAGGATGCCATATCGCCTGCAATTACGGAGTGCATTACTTCAAGAGGTTTGCCCGCATCGTCGTAGACGGTGCGTATCAACTCCAGTACGGGTGTGCCGGGCTGCAATTGCAGCGTTACTGACTCAGGTCCTGTGGGCATCCTCGTAGACAAATCTTCGGCGATTTCTGCCAAGCGATATCCCTTTTCTTCGAGTCGTGCAAAGCCTCCTCCCGGACCAGTGTCCTGTTTCATGATCGCGGTATCTCGGACAACATCCAATTCGTAATAGCTGTCAGCGAGCTGATTTGGTTTTCCGTCTGCGTACGTTGTTCTGCGACGAACCCACACCGGTGTACCGACTTCGACGCCGAGCCGTTCGGCCACTGCTGAAGGGGCGGGTACCTCCTCTAGTGCCCTAATTTGCTGATCGACTACTGCATTTGACCTATTCGTTGATGCGGCAAGAACCGTCTTGCCGCCTTGCCAAAGACTGCGCGAGTAGCGTTCCATGCCATGTCGCTGCACGATTGATCGAGACCGGACGAAGGTTCCCGTTCCTTGCATGGTCACGATCAACCCCTGCTGCTTCAACAGGTCAACTGCTTTCCTGATGACCGCAAGAGAGCACTTATAGATCTTGGCTAGATCATCGAAGGAGGGCAGTCTGTGGCCGCTGGGCCACTCTCCGCTTTCGATCTTGAGTCGCACGTCGTCGGCTACCTGCACCTGCAACGGCCGTGCGTCTGTGAAGCCGCTCGTCATGCTCAAAGTCTAGTGCAGGTCTGTATGCAGACCTCCTTGACACGTGCTGCACGCCACTCCTAAGGTCTGCATACAGACCGGCTGACAAGCAGACCGGCGAACCGATTGGAGCAGGCATGACCAGCATGGATGTCTTTCCTGACGGACTGACCCCGGCCGCTCTGCGGCTGTTGGACGCGCAGGTGTCGGTAGAGATCGCGTTGGGTGAGCCGACGTCGGGGCTGTTGGACGGGTCGGCGCGGGAGCGTCGTAACCGGCGGATCCTGGCCCGTGCGTTGGCGGGGATCACGCCGAAGTACGGCAGCGTGAGCGTCGAGCAGGCCGCGGCCGAGCTGGAGGACGCGGAGCGGTCGGTGCGACCGGCGCCGGTGGTCCTGGCGTTGCCGACGCCGGTGTTCGGCACGAGCAAGGGCAAGGGCCGTAAGGCGCGTCGCAACGCCGCCCGCAACGCCGCGCGTCGTGCTGCGAAGCGGGCCGCGTCGATGTCGGGTCGGGTGGCGTGATGCAGCTCGACACGTTGGCCACGGCCGTGACGTTCGCGGCAACGCTGCCCGCGCTGCTGGTGGCGCACAACGTCGCTGATCACTGGGTGCAGAGCGAGGCACAGGCCGCGCACAAGGGACAGCGGTCGCACGCGGGTCGGATGGCGTGTCTGCGGCACGTGGCCTCCTACACGCTGGTGACCGCCGGAACGGTGGCGCTGCTGTGGGCGCTGCTGGACCTGCCGATCACTCCGTTCGGGTTCGTTGCGGGACAGCTGGTGTCGGCGGTGACGCACTACTGGGCCGACCGGCGCCACACCCTGGCCAGGCTTGCCGCGCTGGTGGGCAAGGGCGGGTTCGTCGCCTTCGGCGCGCCCCGCCCCGGTCGGGACGACAACCCCTCGTTGGGGACCGGTGCGTACGCGTTGGACCAGTCGTGGCACTGGTTGTGGCTGGGTGTGGCTGCGCTGTTGACGGCGGTGGCGTGATGGCCGCGCCGGTGGAGGAGACGGTGGTGGTGGCCGCTCGGACCGGGGTGGCGGCGGCGCTGTTGGCCGAGCATGCGGACGCGCTGGCCGGGGTGTGCTCGGTGCACGTGCGGGTGTCCTGCGACCCGGTTGTGCCGGGGGTGTCGTTGCAGCTGTGGGATGCGTGCTGGAAGCGGTCGTTGGCGTTGATGGCGCGAGCCGGGGTGGCGTTGGGCCTGTCCGGGGTGCGGTTGGAGCCGATGTCGGGTTACGTGCGGGTCCGGGCAGTAGGCGAGGTGTCCACCACGGCGGGTGTTGCGTTGGTGGAGCTGTGGGATCACCTGACCGGGGACGCGATCGACCAGGCCGCTGCGCTGCTGGGGGTCGGGTTGTCCGTCGGTGAGGAGCCGGTGGAGGTGCCCGCGGAGCTGTTGGCCGGCCCGTTCGGGGTGCGGGTGTGACATGGCCGGTTTCCCGTGGGTGTGGGTGGAGTCGGTGCCCTGGGCCACCGGCACGGTGCTCACGCGCGGCACGTATGACGGGTTGCCGCTGCTGACCTGGGGCTGTGCCCCGCGCGACAGGCTCGCCACCCGTCGGCAGCTTCGGGCACGGGGTCTGCGGCCCGGTGGGGCCGACCCGGTGGCGGTGCTCTACGTCAAGCACCGGGCATCCGGGCGCCGCAACTTCGCCAACCTCTACCTGATCGCCACCGCCAAGCCGGTGCGGCCGATGACCCCAGCCCGCAGGGCCGCGCTGGACAAGGCCAACCGAGCGCGTGCATGCCGTGTCGCACAGCGTCGATGGACTGCCGCGCACGCGGCCTGACCATCCGCCGCATGTGGACCGTTGGGAATAAGCCCTTGCAGGACTGCCCTTTCGGGGACTCGCGGACTCCACATGCCCGGTCCCAAGATCACTGACCATCCGAAGGAAGCGAGAGTTGCTGTGAAGACCAATAACGCCTCCATTACCGCCGATGTGCTGCTGTTCGCCCCCGACGAGGCCGGGGTGTGGCGGGTGCTGCTGATCGAGCGCGGCCACGAGCCGTACGCGGGTCGGTGGGCGCTGCCCGGCGGCTACGTCGAGCCGTCCGAGACCTTCGCCGCCGCCGCCGTGCGCGAGCTGCACGAGGAGACCGGCGTCGCGTTCGAGGAATGGAGCCTGGACCAGGTCGGCGTCTACGACACCCCCGACCGCGACCCGCGGGGCCGTGTCGTGTCGGTGGCGTTCGCCGCGCTGCTGGACCACATGCCCGACGCCGTGGGCGGTGACGACGCCCGCCAGGCCCGCTGGTGGCCCGTAGCCGAGGTGCTGGCCATCGACTTCGGGCCGCTGGCCTTCGACCACGACCAGGTCCTGACCGACGCCATCGAGCTGTTTCTGGTTCAGGGCGTCACCCTCGCGCACTGACCCCTACCGACCTGAACGGAGCCGTGACATGGACCAACAGCCGTTGACCACCAAGGAAATCATCGCCCTGCTGCCCAAGGTGGGCGGACACAAGCTCTGCGCCTGCTGCGGCGACCGGCGCTCCACCACCACCAACGGCGGTGACGACGTCTGCGGTCCGTGCGACGTCTCGTTGCGCGCCGACGGCCTGTACTAGCCCCGCCCGGACCGGCGGCCACTCCGACCAAGAAGACGCCGCCGGTCCGGCCCATCACCCCGTCCCGCACGACTTCACGAGACAGGAACCCTCAGCATGTCGAACAACGCCCACCAGCGCGACCTGATCGACGAACGCTCCGGTGACCGCTTCGACCAGCCCGCCCCGTTCAGCCTGGTGACTCCGGTGGCGTGCGCCGACGGCTCCGCGCCGTCGTCGCAGCGTGGTCGCACGTGGGAGGACCTGGCCGCCTCCGGTCGCGTGCTGCGCCCCGCCGGCGGTGCCCGGTGACCGCCGTGCCCACCCCCGTGCTGCTGCTGACCGCCGCGCTCGCCCTGGTCGCGGTGATCGCGCTGTGGAAGCTGCTCATGGTCGCCGGGTTGATCGGCCTGGCCCAGTGGGCGGTGATCACCCAGGCCGAGGACCCCACCGCCGTCGTGGTCGTGGTCGGCGTGCCCGCCCTGGCCCTGGTGGCGCTGGCCCGCCGCGCCCGCCGCCCCTCGTTGTCCCGTCCCCCGCTGTACCTGCGCCGACAGGAGGTGTCCCGATGAGCACGACCGCCCTTCCGCTGCCCGGCCCCGACGAGTCCGACCCGTTCGCCGCGACCGTGGCCGAGCTGGAGCGCTACGTGGCCGCCGCCGCCCCGACCATCCCCGCGCAGGCCACCGCCCCGGCCGAGCCCATCGACCACGACCAGGACCAGGACCAGGCCGACGGCGAGGATCGGGGTGCGGGGGAGACGCGGCGGGTGCGGCGGCTGTCCGACGAGGTGGCCGAGGCGCATCGGTTGTTGGCGTTGCAGGGCGACACCGCGCCGCTGCTGGTGGACACCACGCGGGTGCGCCGGGCGCTCAAGCGCTCCCACGAGGCCGCCCGCCTGCACACCCTCGGGCAAAACCCGATGGCACGGGCGTGGCAGGCCGCCCGCGTGCGCCTGGTCCTCACCGTCACCGCCCTGGTGGCGCTGGTCGGCGCGCTGGCCTGGTCCACCACCGGCGTGCACCACACCCTGACCATCGGCGTGCCGCAGTTCACCGCGGCGTGGTGGGCCGCGTGGGCGGTGGAACCGGTCATCTCCGCCGTCCTGCTGGTGGTCGTGGGCGCGAAGGCGTTCCTGACCACCCGCGGCACCACCCTGTGCCACCCCCACCTGACCGCGGTGGAGTTCGGCGCGCTCGGGGTGACCCTGACGCTCAACGTCTGGCCCCACCTGCCGATCGTGGCCGACACCTTCGCGCCCATGACCCTGCTGGCCCACGCCATCGGCCCCCTGGTCGCCGTCGGCGCGGTCACCGTCCTGCCGATCATCTGGGACGGCTTCGCCAACCTCGACCACACCATCGGCACCCGCCCCGACACCCCGACCGTCCCACCGGCTACAGCCGACCCGATCCCCGCCCGCCCGGTGTCCGCCGCGCCCGCCGACACCCCGCCCGCCAGCGTCCCGGTGATCGCCGACCGCACCCCTGACACCCCGATCGTTCAGGCACAACTGTCCGCACGGGCGGCCGAACTGCTGCCCCGACTGCGCGCCGCCATCGCCGCCGGTGACCTGCCGCCCACCGCATCGGCCAGCGCCATTCGCGCCCACCTGCGCTGCGGCAGCGAGTACGCCCGCGAACTGCGCAACGCCGTCACCAACCCCACCCGACCGACCCGACCGGAAGCGAGGTGACCCGATGAGCACCACCGCCCACGACCACCACCACGACGACGACGAGAACCGCGCCAATGTGGTGCACCTGCCGGTGCGCCGCGCCGACACCACCCCCGACGCCACCCCGGACAAGGACGGGCTGGAGCCGGAGGGGGCGGTGGTGGGGGAGCTGCTGACCGAGGAGCAGTCGGCGGAGCTGGACCGGCGCATGGCCGCCGCGCGGGTACGCGAGGCCGCCGGCGCGGTGGTGCGGGTGGTGCGCACCGGTGCCACCCACGAGCGGACCCGCTCGGTGGCCCGTGCGGTGCGCCGCAACGCCGGATACGCGGTGGCCGGCGCGCGGATCCGGCGGGAGGAGCGCCGCGCCCGCCGCAAGCACCTGGACCTGGAGCAGGCCATCACCACCCTGCGGGTCAACGCGAAGTCTGCGGAGGACTTCCACGTGCTCAAGGAGTTGGAGGAGGTGTTGGAGCGGCGCCGGTCGGGGTCGGCGCAGCGTGGCCGTGAGCGGAGGTTGGAGCTGCTGCGCTGGTCGGGTGGCGCGGTGGTGCTGCTGGCCGGCGGGCACGTGGTGTTCCTCGGGGTCTCCGCCGCACAGACGGTGGTCGGCGCGGCGTCGCTGACCGACCGGTGGAACGACATGGTGGAGTTCTGGTCCACCGTGGCCGAGCTGTCCCCGGTGGGCGGCTACTGGTGGGCGTGGGCGCTGGTCGGGGCCGGTACGTGGGTGGCGCGCACCGTCCCGGTGGGGCGGGACCGGGGTGCGCTGCCGGTCTGGGCCGACGACGCCGGCGCGGCGGTGCCGGCCGACGGGCGCGACATCGTCGTGGACGAGTCCGCGGTGCTCTCCGCGCTGCGCTACCTGGGTGGGTTGCCGCTGCTCAAGCAGGCGTTCAAGCAGGGGTGGGGCAGCAGCATCACCCCGACCTGGCTGCAACTGCCCCACAAGGACGGGCACGGCGTGCGGATGCAGCTCGTGCTGCCGCGCGGGGTGCCGGTGGAGGAGATCGTCAAGCGCAAGACCACCTTCGCCCACAACCTCTCCCGCCTGCCGGTGGAGGTCTGGCCGTCGGAGCCCAAGGACCGGGCCGGGGTGCTGGACCTGTGGGTGGCCGACCCCGGCGCGCTGTCCGGGCCGGTGGGTCCGTGGCCGCTGCTGGCAGGCGACGGGCCGACGGACTTCTTCGCCTCCATCCCGGTGGGGGTCAACATCCGCGGCGAGGTCGTGCACGCGCTGCTGTTCGAGAAGAACTATGCCGCCGCCGGGATGATGGGCTCGGGCAAGTCGAGCCTGTTCATCACGCTGGTCGCCGGGGTGATCCTGGACCCGCTGGTGGAGGTGGACGTGTTCGTGCTGGCCGAGAACGCCGACTACGAACCGATGGCACCGCGGTTGCGGACCCTGCGCACCGGCGCGGACCGCGACACCATGACCGCCTGCCTGGACACCCTGCGCGCCCTCTACGACGAGTTGGGCGAGCGCGGCAAGGCCCTGCGTGAGCACAACGTGCGCAAGGTCGATCGCAAGACCGCCACCAAGGACCACCGGCTGCGCCCGCGCGTGGTGGTGATCGACGAGTGTCAGGCCCTGTTCATGGACGAAGAGTACGGGGAGACCGCCGCCGACCTGGTCACCAAGCTCATCAGCGCCGCCCGCAAGTACGGCATCGTGCTCATGTTCGCCACCCCGGAGGCCTCCACCGCCTCGCTGCCCCGCAAGATCATGGCGGTCACCTCGTGTAAGGCGTGCTTCGCCATCGGCGACCAGCAGTCCAACGACGCCATCCTCGGCACCGGCAGCTACAAGGCCGGCATCTCCGCGGTCAGCCTGGACCCCAAGACCGACGAGAGCGACGGCGACGTGGGCACCGCCATGGTGCGCGGCATCATGGCCAAGCCCGGCCTGCTCCGATCGTTCTATCTCACCCCCGCCGAACTGGCCGAGGTCACCGACCGCGCGATGGACCTGCGCGCCGGTCACGCCCCAGCGCCCACTGGCGACGACGGCACCCCTGACGAGGTGGACTTCCTGGCCGACCTCGCCCACGTGGTGGGCACCGACAAGCGGGTACGCACCGCCGTGGTGCTCTCCCGCCTGGTCGAGCACCGCCCCGACCACTACGGCGAGTGGACCTTCAAGACCCTGCGCCCCGCCCTGGACCAGGCCGGCGTGCCGGTGCGCAAGAGCGACGGCGACAGCGTCGTGCGCGCCGACGACATCACCGAAGCGCTCACCCTGCGTGAGCACTACGACGGCGACGACACCGCCGAGTAGCACCCGAATCCACCTCGAACACCTCGCGCGTCCGGCAGGGAAGCAGACAGGGAAGCACCGACGGGACAGGGAAAAATCCCTGAGCCCTTCCCTGACCCTGCTTCCCTGCCCCCACCAGCGACAACCCTGCACAGGGAAGATCAACAGTGTGCGGCTCTGACCAGCCGGAACCCCCGAAAACAACGGTCCAGCGTCCCTCCCGCACCCTTCCCTGACCCCACTCGACATCCCCGCGCCGACACCCCGCCACACCGTCCGCGCGTCACCCCCGCACACCCACACACCATCACACACGGTTACGAAAGAGGTCTGTCATGGCCAAGCCCATCGCGCACATCGGCACCCGTTCCCTGTGGGACGGCACCGTCCGCACCCTGTGCGGCGAGCTGTTCGACAGCAGCAGCAACCGCGTGTGGTTCCCGCGGCTGTCCGGCTACGACCGCTGCACCGCCTGCCTCGCCCGGCGCAACAAGTGACCGGGCCGCACCCAATCGGTCACCGCGAACTCCCAGCACAACAAGGGGACGTGACATGTGTCGAGCAGGCGGACGCCGCTGCCCCAACGCGGGCGGCCGGTCCACCCAGAACACCCGCAAAGCCGTTTCCCGCGCCCGTGCCGCCCTGCGCGCGGCCCGTGCCGCCGGGGATGGCGAGGCCATTGACGCCGCGCGGCAGCGGCTTGACGCCGCCCGTGCCGCCCACCGGGAAGCCAAGGCCGCCGGGCACCGGCACGACGCCGCCGGTCACGGCGGGGACGTGACAGCGGCCCGGGTGCTGCGCCTGCCCGCCGGCCAACCCTCGGCACGGCCGTTGGGGGACGGCTCGATGGGGGACACCGAACTGGTGACCTACCCGGACGGGACCCGGTTGGTGCGCAAGCGCAACGGATCCAAGGCCGAGGCCTGCGGCGCGGACCCGGTGAGGCTGACCGACGCCGAAGACCTCGCCCCCCACGTGATGGCCGCCGTCGGCCTGCCCTACGCCGCGGTGCACCGCACCGCCCCCGACGAAGTCCTCATGGAGTACGTCGAAGGCCGGTCCGGCACCCACCTCACCGGCGGCCGCCACGTACCCGACGACTACACCGACAGCCCTGACGGACGACTGCTCGGACTGCTCGACCACATCACCGCCAACCGCGACCGCAACTCCGACAACTGGATCCGGACCGACCAGGGCCGCCTGGTCGGCATCGACCACGGCGATGCGTTCAACGGCGACGTGTTCACCACCAGCCCGTTCGCCCGCACCCTCTACGACCACAGCGACCGCATCCCCACCCTGCGCGACAACAACGAGTTCAGCCCCGCCGACATGGACCGGCTCGGACGACGACTGCAAGCGCTGCGGCCGCAGTTCGAGCGGCGCGGCCGCGCCGACTGGCACGACGCCATGATGCGCCGCCACCGCGAAGTCGCCGCCCGCGCCACCGGCACCACCGACCTGATCACCGACCACACCACAGGTCGGGAAGGGGACGTGACCCCACCCACCACAACCGGTGCGCACGTGGGCGGTCACTACAACGTCGTCCACGGCACCGTTCACGGCACCGTCCACCAGTACGACGGGGACATCGTCCACGGCGACATCACCACCTACGTGAACCACGGCAGCAGCCGACCGGACACCGGCACGGACTGGCTCGACACCGACCGCGGCGCGATCCACCAGAGCCGCCACCACTACCACCGCGACCGGCACACCGTCACCGTCCACGGCCACCACATCCGCAACACCGGCAGCCACGACACCCCAGATCACGCGGGGGACGTGACCCCGCCGACGACGACCGGCGACACCACGAACCGATCGTCCACACAGGACATCCGCACCCACCGTCACGGAGGACTCGTGATCCGCAACACCAACAACGTCTCCGGCAACGCCCGCGTCGGCAGCCAGCACGACGTCTACTACGCCGACAGCCGCCCCGCCTCGCGCACCCGTCCCACCGCAGGTGAGGACAGGGACGTGACCGACCACGACCGCGACGACGACACCACCGCCGACGACCGGCGCGGCACCCGCAACACCGCCTCCGGCAACGACCACGTTGACCAGCAGATCGGCTTTACCGCCGCCGACCTGCGCCGACTGCGCCGACGCTGACCACCCCCGCATACGGGCTGGTCGCGCCGGGGACGTGACCAACCC
>NZ_JBHWIE010000239.1:0-10986 GCF_042732085.1 Actinosynnema sp. NPDC059797 | reverse complement strand
GAAGCGGGGGTGACACCGGCTCAGCCGGGGGTGACACCGGCTGAGCCGGCCGCCGGTCCGCCGGTGGCGGGCGGCTGATCAGGGACGGACGCCGCCCGCCCGGAGCAGGCGACCCGCCAGGGCCTCGACGACCTCGGGGTCCTGGCGGCGCCACCCCTGCGCCGGGTCGACCGGGAACGCCGCCAGGTCCGCGGGCGACAGGTCGTTCAACGCGCGCAGGGCCAGCAGGTCGGTCCGGCCCTGGTCGCGCAGCCGCCGCAGCGCCGCCGCCCGCCGGGCGAACCGCAGGCGCAGCGGGAGCCACGTGACCAGCAGGAACGCCACCGGCACGACGATCAGCGAGACGGTGAGCCACAGCGCGCCGGTCTCGACCGCCTCGACCTGGTTGGCGCCCGCGTCGGTCAGCGTGCCGCCGGCGTCGCGACCCCGGTCCAGCGCCTCGCCCAGCCGGCCGCCGACCAGCGGCACGTCGCGCGCGTTGGCCGCGGCCTCGCCGAAGGTGTCGCTCAGGTCCCGGCCGGCGTCCGCCAGCCGGTCGCCCGGCGCGCGCAGCTCGCGGACCGCGTCACCCGCCGCCAGCGCCACCACCACCCAGAACCACACCCACGCCACGGCGACCGCGTCGGCCACCACCTGCCGCGCCAGCCGGGCGGGTTGGTCCGCGTACCACTTCATGCGCAACGTCTTACCAGCCCGGTCCACCCCACCGGCGCGTCCTCCGGTCAGGCACCGCGAGTCCTCCGGTCGGACATCGCGAGTCCTCCGGTCGGGCACCCCCATACCGCCCGGACGGGCGCCGCGACAGGTCGACACGGGCGGACGGGCCAACTGGTTGCCCGGACGTGCTGTTGGCGAGGCCACAGGACGGTGGTGGTCCGCCGGGCGATTAATGTCGTGGTGTGGGGACGACGTTCGGTGACTTGCTGCGAGCGCACAGGTTGCGGGTGAAGCTGACCCAGGAGGAGCTGGCGGAGGGTTCCGGGGTCAGCGTCCGGGCGATCAGCGACATGGAGCGCGGCCGGGCGAAGGGGCCGCAACGCCGCACGGTCGAGGCGCTGGCGGGGGTGCTCGCGTTGTCCGCCACCGAGACGGGCGAGCTGCTCGCCGCGGCCAAGGAGGGCCGCGTGCGCCGGCCGCCGAACGTCGCGCCGTCCGCGCTGCCCCCCGACCTCGCCGACCTGACCGGGCGCGAGGAGGAGCTGGCCGCCCTCGCCGAGGTCGCCGACCAGGCGCGCACCACGTCCCTGGTGGTGGTGCACGGCCCGCCGGGCGCGGGCAAGACGACGCTGGCCGTGCACGCGGCCTACCGGCTCGCGCCGCGCTTCGAGGACGGGTGCTTCTTCTTCAACCTGCGCGGGATGGACGTGCGGCCGCTGCACCCGTCCGAGGTGGTGCACCGGATGCTGCTCGCGCTCGGCGTGGCCGAGAAGCAGGTGCCGGGCAGCGAGGCCGAGCGGTCCGACCTGTACCGGGCGCTGATGCGCGAGCGGTCCACGTTGCTGGTGCTGGACAACGCCTCCGACGAGGCCCAGGTGCGCCCGCTGCTGGCGACCGGCCGCTCCTCGGTGGTGCTGGTGACCTCCCGCCAGGTGCTCGGCGGGCTGGAGGCGGGCAGCCGGCTCGGCCTGGACGTGCTGGACCCGGTGGCGTCGTTCCGGCTGCTCGGCTCGATCGCGGGCCAGGCGCGCGTCGGCGCGGAACCGGTGGCCGCGGCGCGGGTCGCGAAGCTGTGCGGCCACCTGCCGCTGGCGCTGCGCATCGCGGGCAACCGGCTCGCCAGCCGTCCGAAGTGGACGATCGGGCACCTGGCCGGGCAACTGGTGGACGAGCGGCGCAGGCTGTCCGCGCTGACGGCGGGCGACCTGCGGGTGCGCACCGCGTTCGAGATGTCCTACCGGCAGCTCAGCGACAAGGCCGCGGTGCTGTTCCGCAGGCTGTCGCTGGTGCCCGGCGCGGACTTCGGGCCGGACCTGGCCGCGGTGCTGGCCGACGTGGACCGGTTCGCCGCCGAGGACACCCTGGAGGAACTGGTCGACATGAGCCTGCTGGACACCGCCGAGGTGCCCGGCCGGTACGTGTTCCACGACCTGATCCGGGTCTTCGCCGGCGAGCGGCTGGTCGACGAGGAGCCCGCGCCGGTGGTCGGCCAGACCCGGCGGCGGGTGGTGGACTGGCTGCTGGGCACGGCGGCCGCGGCGGCCGGGTTCTTCGGCCCGGACGCGCGGACCACGCCGGCGGGCGCGCTGCGCGACCAGGACGACGCCCACGCCTGGCTCACCGCCGAGGCGGCGAACTGGTTGGGCGCGCTGCGGTGGGCGCGGTCGGCGGGGCTGCACGAGGAGGTGCTGCGGCTGGCCACCGCCATGCACTGGTACTCCGACCAGCGCGGGCGCGCCGAGACGTGGGAGGAGGTGTTCACCGCGGGCGTGGACGCGGCGCGGGAGCTGGGCAGCCTGCGGGACGAGGCCGTGCAGCTGAACTTCCTGACGTGGACGCTGGCCGTGCTGATGCGCCGCTACGACGACGCGCTGGCGCTGCACGACGAGGCGTGGCGCGCCGCGGTGGCCGCGGGCGACCTGCGGGAGCAGGGCTGGGCCGTGCACTACCTGACGGTGTCGCTGCTGCGGTCCGGCAGGCTGGAGGAGGCCCGGGTCTCGGCGCGGCGGGCGCAGGAGCTGTTCCGGCGGGCCGGTTACCCGCTGGGCGAGCACATCTCGCTGTCGTCCCTGGCCCTGGTGCTGCACGAGCTGGAGAGCTACGAGGACGCGGTGCTGGTGCACCGGGAGCTGCTGGGCCGGGTGCGGTCCGGCGAGCTGGACATGGCGCCGGTGATGGCGATCGAGATGGCCGGCACGCTGCTGGTGCGGCAGGCGGACAGCCTGGCGCGGCTCAGCCGCTGGCCCGAGGTGCTGGCGGCGGCGGACGACGCGCTGGGAGCGTCGTCCGCCCCACCAACCCGGTGCGGCGCGCACCACTTGCGCGGCCTCGCCCTGCACCGGCTCGGCGACCCCGCGGCGGCGAGGTCCGAGCTGACCCTCGCGGTCGAGCTGGCCGAGACCCAGCACGACCGGCGGCTCCCGGCGGTGCTCGACGCGCTCGCCGACGTGCACGACGCCCTGGGCGACCCGGCCGCGGCTGGGGAATTTCGCGACCGGGCCGCCGAGGTGCGGTCATCCGATCGGTGATGCGTTCCTCGCCATCGCCGGGTCCTTCCGTGCCGTGCTCTCGGGTGTGCCGCAAGTCAACCGCCCGGCGGCGTGCCGGCACCACGCAGAACAACCGGCAGAAGTACGCGATGTCACCCATTCGAGACGGTGGGGGTGCCGGCACCCTGCTCTCGTGACGAATCCGGACTGGTCCCCCAGGGCGCGGCGCAGAGCGCGGATCTCCCGGCGGAGGCGGTTCGCGCGCCTGGGACTGCTGTCGCTGGCCACCGCGACGTCGATCGTCGCGGTGGTGCCGCTCCTGGCGAAGTCGTTGGCGCTGCTGACGGTCGACCTGGTCCACTTCCTGTCGCCGTCGCCGTGGTTCGGGCGGGACGTCGCGGTGGCCTCGGTGTGGTGCGGGGTCGCGGCCGTGCCGCTGTGGTTGGCGTCGAGGCGCTTCCGGGACCGCCCGCGCGAGCGGTCCACGGGCTGGGTGGGCATGTCGACGGCCGAGCGGGTGTCGACGGTCACGTCGCTGGGCACGGTGGCGGCGCTGGTGTTCGCCGGCGTGTCGTTGCAGGCGACCCGGGACCAGGTGGAGCTGACGGCGCGGGACCGCGTGAGCGACCGGTACGCCGAGGCGGTCGGGCAGCTCGCGTCGGACCGGGTCGAGGTGCGCGTCGGCGGCGCGCTGTCGCTGGAGCGGATCGCGGTGGAGCCCGGCGAGTCCGACCACGTGTTCCACGTGCTCTCGGCGTTCCTGCGGACGCGGTCCGCGGAGGGCCGGTGCGAGCCCGGTGGCGACACGGAGGTGGTGGCGGAGGTGCTCGCCCGGTTGAGCAGGCGGCGGATCGGCGGCACGGCCGACCTGCGGGGCGCCTGCCTGCGCACCACCGGGTGGGAGTCCGCCGACCTGAAGGGCGCGGACCTGCGCGAGGCGGACCTGGGCGGCGCCCGGCTCGTCGGCGCGCGGCTGGTGGAGGCGAAGCTGGCGGGCGCGCAGCTGGCGGAGGCCGAGCTGGCGGGCGCGGACCTGGCCTGGGCGGACCTGAGCGGGGCGAGCCTCGCGGGCGCCGACCTCACCGGGGCCGACCTGCGGCACACCGACCTCACCGGCGCGGTGCTCACCGGGGCGGACCTGAGCGGGGCGAACGTGGAGCACGCGAAGCTGCCCCCGAACGCCCCGCCCCACTGACCGCTAGTCGACCACCGCGAGCGCGTCGATCTCGACCAGCAGCCCCTCGGGCAGCCCCACGTACACCGTGGTGCGCGCCGGGAACGGCTGCTCGGTCACGACCTTGCCGTACGCCTCGTTCATCTCGGCGAAGTGCGCCGTGTCGGTCAGGTAGACCCGCAGCATCACCACGTCCGCGAGGGAGGCGCCGCCCGCCTCCAGCACGGCGACGACGTTGCGCAGCGCCTGCTCGGTCTGCTCCGCCACGGTCGTGCCGACGATCGAGCCGTCGGCCGGGTCGAACGCGACCTGGCCCGCCACCTGGAGGACGTTCCCCTTGCGGACGCCCTGGGAGAAGGCGGCCACCGGGGTGGGCGCCGAGTCGGTCCGGATTTCGGCCTTGGACATGCGTTTCCTCTCTCAGTCGCGCGGCGACCAGCCGCACTCGACAGACGCCGCCCGCGCGGTCGCGAGCAGGTCGGGCAGGTGGCCGAGGAGGCCGTCGAAGTCCAGCAGCACCTTGGGCACGGACATCGACACGGCCGCCACGACCTCGCCGCGCGACCCGCGGACGGGTGCGGCGATGCAGTGGATGAAGTCCTCGTGCTCGGCGTTGTCCACGGCGTAGCCGGCGGCGCGCACGCGCTCCAGCTCGGCCAGGTAGGCGTCGGGCGTGGTGATGGTGTTCGCGGTCAGCGGCACGTAGTCGATGCCGGCGGCGACCTCGCGGCGGCGCGGCTCGGGCAGGTCGGACAGCAGCACCTTGGCCACCGCGGTGCAGTGCAGCGGCGCGCGGCGGCCGATGCGGGAGTACATGCGCATCGGGTGGGTGCTGTCGTACTTGTCGATGTAGATGACCTCACCGTCCTCGTAGGACGCGAGGTGGAGGGTGTAGCCGGTGCGGGCGTTCAGCTCGCGCAGCGCGGGTTCGGCGCTGCGGCGCACGTCCCGCTCCTCCAGCGCCCGGTTCGCCAGGTCGAACAGCGCGGTGCCGAGCCGGTAGTGGTGCACGCCGTCGCGCTGCACGAACCGGTGGGACTCCAGCGTGCGCAGCAGCCTCAGCGCCGTCGACTTGTGGACCTCGATCACGCCGGACAGCTCCTCCAGCGTCTTCGGCCCGGTCGCCAACTGGCCGACCAGGGTCAGCGCCCGGTCCAGGCTCTGGCTCATCGACGTCTCCTCAGGTGTGCGGCGGCCCAGGTGCGCGCGTCCGCGTCCAGCAGCGGCGCGGTCACGCTCGCCGGGAGCGGTTCACCGACATCCTCCCTGGTGAGCAGGGCGGCGGCGGCCTGGAGGTGCCCGGCGCGCAACCGGCGCGCGGGTTCCTCGCCCGCCAGGTGCGCGGCGAGGTACCCGGCGGCGAACGCGTCGCCCGCGCCGACGGGCTCGACCACCTCCACCCGCAGCCCCTCCTGGAACGTCGACGTGCCGCCCTCCACCGCGGTCGCGCCCCGCGCGCCGTGCTTGACCACCAGCGTCGCCGGGTCCGGCAGCAGCGCCCGCAGCTCGTCCGGGTCGCCGGTGCCCCACACGGCCTCCGCCTCGTCGGACCCGACCAGCACGACGTCGGCCGCGTCGGCCAGCTCGCGCAGCACGGACGGGTCCCGGTCGCGCCACAGCGCGGGCCGCCAGTTCAGGTCGAACGACACGAGCGCCGCCCGCGGCCGGGCCAGCACCGCCCGCAGCAGCGCCAGGCAGCTGTCGGACAGCGCCGCGGTGATGCCGGTGACGTGCACCAGCGCCACGTCGTCCAGGTCCAGCCCGGCCAGCACCTCCGGCCCCATCGCGGAGGCCGCCGAACCGCGCCGGTAGTACCGCACGCGGCTGCCCGCCGCGTCGGCCTCCTTGACGTACAGGCCGGTCGGCCGGTCGGGGTCGACCCGCACGGCGGTGACGTCCACGCCGGCGCCGCCCACCGCGTCGAGCACGGCGCCGCCGAACGCGTCGTCGCCGACCGCGCCGACCCACCGGCTGCGCACGCCCAGCCGGGCGAGGTGGACGGCCACGTTGGACTCCGCGCCGCCGATGGCCCGCAGCCACGTGCCCACCGCGCGCGGGGGGCCGGGCTCGGCGGGCACCAGCACCGCCATGGTCTCGCCCAGGCACACCACGCCGCCGGGGCGGTCGCCCCCTGCTGGCTCGAACCGCATCCGCGCTCCTCCTGAAGGTCTGACGGTCACGCTCGATTGACGGGGCGGCGAGCGAATGTTACACACGTCAGCATCACATCGCGCAATAGCCGTTGCAGCACATGCAACGTGAGGAGCGAGCACGTGGACCTCGACGCTGTGGCCGCCATCCGCCGGGAGCGGGTGGACTGGCGGTTCAAGGGCCTGCCCGCCGACGTGTTCGGCGCGACGGTCGGCGAGGTGGCCGACCGCCGCCTCGACCTGTTCGCCGACGGGTTCGTCGGCCCCCTGGTGGTGCTGGACGCCGCCGCGCTGGAGCACAACCTGGTCACCATGGCGAACTGGTGCGCCGAGCGCGGCGTGCTGCTCGCGCCGCACGGCAAGACCACCATGGCCCCGCAGTTGTTCGCGCGCCAGTTGGCGCACGGCGCGTGGGGCATCACCGCGGCCAACACCAGCCAGCTCCGCGTCTACCGGGCGTTCGGGGTGCGGCGGGTGCTGCTGGCCAACCAGCTCGTCGACCCGGCCGGGCTGCGGTGGCTGGCGGGCGAACTGGCGGCGGACCCGGACTTCGAGTTCACCTGCTGGGTGGACTCCGTCGCGGCGGTCGACCGGATGACCGAGGCGCTGGGCGCGCCGGGGCGGCCGGTGGACGTGCTGGTCGAGCTGGGCGCGCCCGGCGGCCGGACCGGCGCCCGCGACCAGGGCACCGCCGTGGCCGTCGCCCGCGCGGTGCGGGCGAGCCCGGCGCTGCGGCTGGCCGGCGTCGGCGGGTACGAGGGCGCGCTGGCGCACGACGCCACGGTCGAGTCGCTGTCCGCCGTGGACATGTACCTGGACGACCTGCGCGCGCTGGCGGTCTCGATCGCCGAGCTGTTCGAAGTGGACGAACCGATCGTCACCGCGGGCGGCAGCGCGTACTTCGACCAGGTGGCCGCGAAGATCACCCGGGAGTGGCCCTTCCCGGTGCGGCCGGTGCTGCGCAGCGGCGCGTACGTCACCCACGACGACGGCTTCTACCGCGGCATCTCGCCGCTGGGCCGCACCCCCGGCGCGGAGCCGTTCCGCAGCGCGCTGCGGGCGTGGGCGCAGATCACCTCTCGACCGCAGGAGGACCTGGCGCTGCTGACGCTGGGCAAGCGCGACGCGTCGTTCGACGAGGGCCTGCCCGAGCCCCAGGTGGTGCGCGGCCGCGACGGGGTCGAGCGGCCCCTCCACGCCGAGGTCACCGCGCTCAACGACCAGCACGCGTTCCTGGCGCTGCACGCCGGCGAGGACGTCGAGGTGGGCGACTGGGTGGGCCTGGGCCTGTCCCACCCGTGCACGGTGTTCGACAAGTGGCAGCTCATCCCGGTGGTCGAGGGCACCACCGTGGTGGACCTGGTGCGCACCTACTTCTAGTTCCTGCTCGGGAAGGGCGGCGGCGTGGACATCGTCTTCAGGGGCGCGCGGGTCGTGGACGGCACCGGCGCGCCCGCCTACCAGGCGGACGTGGGCGTGCGGGACGGGCGGATCGCCGAGATCGGCGCGAACCTCGGCGGGAAGCGGGTGGTCGAGGCCGACGGCCGCGTGCTCGCGCCCGGGTTCATCGACATGCACTCGCACTCCGACATCCAGGTGCTGGCGAAGCCGGAGCACCTGGCCAAGGTCACCCAGGGCGTGACCACGGAGGTCCTCGGCCAGGACGGGCTGTCCTACGCGCCCGTCGACGACGACGTGCTGGCCGCGATGCGCGCCCAGCTCGCCGGGTGGAACGACGACCCGCCCGGGTTCGACTGGGACTGGCGCTCGGTCGGCGAGTACCTCGACCGCCTGGACCGGGGCATCGCGGTCAACGCCGCCTACCTCGTGCCCCAGGGCACGCTGCGGGTGCTGTGCGTGGGGTACGACGACCGGCCCGCCACGCCGGCCGAGCTGGACCGGATGCGCGAGGTGCTGGCGACGTCGTTGCGCGAGGGCGCGATGGGCATGTCCTCCGGCCTGACCTACACGCCCGGCATGTACGCCGACGCCGCGGAGCTGACCGAGCTGTGCCGGGTCGTGGGCGAGCTGGGCGGCTTCTACAGCCCGCACCACCGCAGCTACGGCGCGGGCGCGCTGGAGGCGTACGCGGAGATGGTGCGCGTGTCCCGGGACTCCGGCTGCCCGCTGCACCTGGCCCACGCCACGATGAACTTCGAGGTCAACCGGGGCCGGGCGGGCGAGCTGCTGGCGCTGCTGGACGAGGCGGCCGCGGCCGGCGCGGACATCACCCTGGACACCTACCCGTACCTGCCGGGCGCGACCTACCTGTCCGCGCTGCTGCCCAGCTGGGCGGGCGAGGGCGGCCCGGGGGCCACGCTGGCGCGCCTCGGCGACCCGGCGACCCGGGAGCGGATCCGCGCGGAGATCGAGGAGACCGGCTCCGACGGCTGCCACGGCGTGCCGGTGGACTGGGACGCGATCGAGGTCAACGGCGTGCGGCGGGCGGAGAACGCGCACCTGGTCGGCCTGTCCGTGGCCGAGTCGGCGCGCCGCGCCGGGAGGCCGCCCGCCGAGCTGTACTTCGACGTGTTGGTCTCCGAGCGCCTGGGTACCTCGTGCCTCATGCACGTGGGTCACGAGGACAACGTCCGGGCGATCATGCGGCATCCCGGGCACACCGGCGGCAGCGACGGGCTGCTGGTCGGCGACCGCCCGCACCCCCGCGCCTGGGGCACCTTCCCCCGCTACCTCGGCCGGTACGTGCGCGAGCTGGGCGTGCTCGGCCTGGAGGAGTGCGTGCACCACCTGACCGGGCGGGCCGCGCGCCGGCTGCGGCTGGCCGACCGGGGCCTGGTGCGCGAGGGCCACGCCGCCGACCTCGTGCTGTTCGACCCGGACACCGTCGCCGACACGGCGACCTTCGACGAGCCCCGGCAGGCCGCCGCGGGCATCACCCACGTCGTCGTCAACGGGGTTCCCGTGGTCGACGAGGGCGGGCGCACCGACGCCCTGCCCGGCAGGTCCCTGCGAAACCCCCGGAGCCACGCGTGATCGACTGGTTGCAGCACTCGACGGGAGGGCTGCTGACGCTGTCCGCGCTCAGCATCGCCCTCCTGCTGGCGATGATCATCAGGTGGAAGGTCGAGCCCTTCATCGCCCTGATCATCGCCGGCCTGCTGGTGGCGCTGGCCGCCGGCGTGCCGGTGGAGACCCTGGTCGGGTCGGCGCAGAAGGCGTCGGAATCCTTGCTGGAGAAGGGTTTCGGCGGCATCCTCGGGCACGTCGCGGCGATCATCGGCCTCGGCACGCTGCTGGGCGCGGTGCTGGAGGCGTCCGGCGGGGCCGAGGTGCTGACCCGGTCGCTGCTGCGCGCGTTCGGCGAGAAGCGGGCGCCGCTGGCGATGGGCCTGGCCGGCCTGATCTTCGGCGTGCCCGTGTTCTTCGACATCGGCATCTTCGTGCTCGCGCCGCTGGTGTACGTGGCCGCCAAGCGCAGCGGCCGGTCGATCGTGCTCTACGCGATGCCGCTGCTGGCGGGCCTGTCGGTGATGCACGCGTTCATGCCGCCGCACCCCGGGCCGGTCGCCGCGGCGGGCATGCTGGGCGTCGAGCTGGGCTGGATCATCATCATGGCGCTGGCCGTGGCGATCCCGTCGTGGCTCGTGGGCGGCGTGCTGTTCTCGGCGTGGATGGGCAAGCGGCTGCACGTGCCGGTGCCCGAGGAGATGCTGGCCGCCGCCGAGGAGGCGCGCGGGGAGCAGGCCAAGGGCGAGCCGCCGCTGGGGCTGGTGCTGGGCATCATCGCGGTGCCGCTGGTGCTGATCCTGGCGGGCACGTTCGGCAGCATCCTGCTGGCCAAGGGTTCCGTGCTGTACGGCGTGTTCACGTTCTTCGGCACGCCCGCCGTGGCGCTGACCATCGCGGTGCTGCTGGCGTTCTGGCTGCTCGGCTTCCGCCGCGGCATGACGCGCGAGCAGGTCACCGAGCTGTCCGGCGCGTCGCTGCGGCCGGTGGCGATGATCCTGCTGGTGGTCGGCGCGGGCGGGTTCTTCGGCGCGGTGCTCGCCGCGACCGGCGTGGGCAAGGTGCTGGCCACGTCGCTGTCCGACCTGGGGCTGCCGGTGATCGCGCTGGCGTACGTGATCAGCTGCGGCCTGCGGATCGCGCAGGGCTCGGCGACCGTGGCGATCGTGACCACGACCGGCATCGTGGTGCCCGTGGTGGAGGGGCTGGGCTACTCGCAGCCGCAACTGGCGCTGGTGGTCATGGCCATCGCGTCGGGCTCGATCATCGCCTCCCACGTCAACGACGGCGGGTTCTGGATCGTGTCCCGGTACTTCGGCCTGTCGGTGAAGGAGACGCTCCAGACGTGGACCGTGCTGGAGACGATCCTGTCGGTGGTGGGCTTCGTGGTGGCCGCGCTGCTCAGCCTGGTGGTGTGACGGCCGGGGCGCCCCGCACGGCGGTCGGGGCGCCCCGTCCCGGTCCTCAGCCCCCGATACTCAGCCCCCGGGCCTCAGCCACCGGTCCGCAGCCACCGGGCCGGCCGCCCTACGGCGCGGCCGCGGACCCC
>NZ_JBHWIE010000238.1:0-11203 GCF_042732085.1 Actinosynnema sp. NPDC059797 | reverse complement strand
GCGACTGGCTGGCCGCCGCCTACGACCAGAACACCGCGGCCTCCGTCGGTTCCGCCGCGCCGGACCTGGAGCGGGAGACCGTGCGCCTGCTGGCCCGGCTGTTCGGCCTCGGCGACGAGCACACCGGCGCCTTCGTCACCGGCGCCACGATGTCCAACTTCGTCGGCCTGGCCGTGGCCCGCGAGTGGCTCGGCGAACGCGCCGGCGTGTCGCCCGCCCAGCAGGGCGTCGGCGCGCTCGGACCCGTCAGGGTCTACTCCGGCACGCCCCACTCCAGCGTCCACAAGGCGCTGGCGATGCTCGGCCTCGGCCGCGACAGCCTGCGCCCGGTCCCCACCCTGCCCGGTCGCGAAGCCGTCGACGTGGACGGGCTGGCCGCGCTGCTCGACGGCACGCCCGCCGTGGTGGTCGCCAACGCGGGCACGGTCAACACCGCCGACTTCGACGACCTGCGCGCCCTGGCCCGCCTGCGCGACCGGAGCCCGTTCTGGCTGCACGTCGACGCCGCGTTCGGCGGGTTCGCCGCCCTGTCGCCCGGGCACGCCCACCTCGTGGCGGGCCTGGACGAGGCCGACTCGGTCTGCGTGGACCTGCACAAGTGGCTCAACGTGCCCTACGACTCGGCCGTCCAGTTCACCCGCCGCCGCGACCTGCAGACCGGCGTGTTCCGCAACTCCGCCGCCTACCTCGGCGCGCTCACCGACGAGCCGGACTTCGTCCACCTGACCCCGGAGAACTCACGCCGCCTGCGCGCCCTCGCCGCGTGGCTGACCCTCACCGCCTATGGGCGCGACGGCCACCGCGAGGTCGTCGAGCGCTGCACCCGCCTGGCGCGCCGCCTCGGCGACCTCGTCGACGGCGCCCCCGGCCTGCGACTGCTGGCGCCCGTGCGGCTCAACGTCGTCTGCTTCACCCTCGCCGACGCGCCCACCGCCGACCGCGTCGGCCTGCTCGCCCGGCGCATCGCCGCCTCCGGCGAGACCTTCCTGACCCCTACCGTCTACAAGGGACAGCACGCGCTGCGCGCCGCGTTCAGCAACTGGCGCACGGCGGACGGCGAGGTGGACGGGGTCCACGCCGCCGTCCGCGCCGCGTGCGAGGGGTTGTGACGCGCCGGTCAGTCAGCCCCAGATCGACGCCGCCCACTCCGGGTGGTCGATGAACGGGTTCCGGTTGCGCTGGAACCGGTCGAAGATCACCTGGTTGCGGCGCTTCTCGAACGCGTCCGGCGGGTCCTGCGCGTGCCACCGCAGCAGCACCGACAGCCGGCCGTGGTACGGCTCCGTCCCGTTGCTCACGCGGTCGTTCAGCTCCAGGTCCGCGAACCCGTCGCCGCCCTCGTAGCGCACCGCCATGTAGAACAGCATCCGCGCCACGTCGCCCTTCACCGCGTCGCGCGGCTCCCACGAGTCGCCGTCGGTGTAGTTGCCCGGCGCCTCGCTCGCCGCCGAACCGCCCGCGTCGAAGTCCTTGTTGCCCCGGTTCGCGTTCACCGACACGTCCTCCGGCCGCAGGTGGTGCACGTCGGTGCCCGGCCCGGTCGCGGTGCCGAAGTCGCCGTGCGACTTGGCCCAGACGTGCTCCCGGTTCCAGTCGTTCGCGTCGCCGCCGTTGGTGGACTTCGCCTGCGACCGCCCCGAGTACAGCAGCACCACGTTGTTCGGGTTGGCCGGGTCCTCGTCGGTGACCTTCAGCGCCTCCCAGACCTGGTCGTAGGACAGCCGGGTCTGGTTGCGGATGATGCCGTGCAGCGCGGTCCCCAGCGTCGCCCCGGACTTGCCCAGCGCGTCGCGGTAGTAGTCGTCCACCCCGCCGGGCGCGGTCGTCGTGGTCGCCGTGGTCCTCGTCGTGGTGGTCGTGGTCGGGACCGCGCCACCGGCGAAGGCGAACGCCGTGGTCGAGGTCAGGCCCGCGTGCGAGAAGTACGCGCCCAGCACACCGGTGACGTCGACCTGCCTGCCCAGCAGGCCGGGGTTGCTCTTCAACCCCCACTGCGCCCGGAAGGACGACGTGACCTGCACGTACAGCATCTGACCGGTGTTCGTCTGGGTGGGCGAGTCGGCCAGCGCCACCGCGTAGTCGGACGGGAAGCCCGACCGCACCACCGTGGTCGTGGCGGTCGGCTGGCCCACCACGTAGCCGCGCACGGTCGCCGTCGCGCCGTTCTGCTGCCCGATGGCCGCCGCCACCGCGATCGGCGTGGCGCCCGACGCCGCCGGGACCACCAGGGCGGCCGCCACCGCGACGGCGGCCACCACGAGAGCAATCGGATGAAGCAGGGACCGATTTCCCACGATCGTGTCTCCTCCCCTGTGCGGCGTCGCAGGGTGACCGCACGCAGGCAGGATCGCACGAGAAATGCCACGTCAGAGTTAATGATCACCAAACCTTCGGGGGTGACCATTCACAGAGCGGTTATCAGCAGCTCCTTCGGGACAGCGGGCCGCGGCGCTCGGTGGCGACGAGGTACTCGTGGAGGGTCCGGCGGGACCGGGTGAGCGTGTCGATGTGCTCGTCCATCTCGCGCAGGCGCGCGCGCAGGCCGTCCAGCAGCTCCGCGCAGGGTTCGAGCTCGGGGAGCGCGCCGGTCGCGCAGGGCAGCACGGACCTGATCTCCTCGGTCGACAGCCCGGCGTCGAGCAGCTTCCTGATCTGGATCACGGTCACCACCGCGTCGTCGCCGTACTCGCGGTAGCCGTTGGCCCCGCGCCCGGGTTCCAGCAGGCCCTGCGCCTCGTAGTAGCGCAACTGGTGCGCGTGGACCCCGGTCCGCCGGCTCAGCTCCCCGATCAGCACGCCCGTTCCCCCTTGACCTTCATACCGGTGTGAAGGTCGACGATCCTGCCATGAACACCGAACGACGTCCCGGGACGGACCACCCCACCCCCGTCACGGTCGTGGGCCTGGGCCTGATGGGCCGGGTGCTGGCCGAGACCTTCCTGCGCGCCGGGCACCCCACCACCGTGTGGAACCGCAGCCCGGAGAAGGCCGGGCCCCTGGTCGAGCAGGGCGCGCACCACGCCGGCTCACCGCGCGACGCCGTCGCCGCGAGCCCCCTCGTGGTCGTCTGCGTCTCCGACCACGCGGCCGTGCGCGAACTGCTCGACCCGCTGGGAGACCTCCTCGGCGACCGGGTCCTGGTGAACCTGACCTCCAGCACCTCGGCCCAGGCCCGGGAGACCGCCGCGTGGGCGGCGCGGCACGACGGCACCTACCTCGACGGCGCGATCATGGCCGCGACGCAGGCCATCGGCACGGCGGAGGCGACGCTCCTCTACAGCGGGCCGCGATCGGCCTTCGAGGAGCACGAGCCGGTCCTGGGCCTCCTCGGGACCACGGTGCACCTCGGCGAGGACCACGGCCTGTCGTCGCTGCACGACGTGGCCCTGCTGGGCGTGATGTGGGGCGTGCTCAACGGTTTCCTCCAGGGCGCGGCCCTGCTCGGCGAGGCGGGTGTCGGCGCCGGCGCGTTCACGCCGTTCGTCGACACCCTGCTGACCACCGTGGGCAGCTGGCTGCCCGGCTACGCGCGGCAGATCGACGACGACGCCTTCCCGCCCCTCGACGCCACCCTCGACACCCACCGGGCCGCGATCGACCACCTCGTCGAGGAGAACGAGTCGGTCGGGGTGAACGCCGAACTGCCCCGGCTGTTCCTGGCCCTGGCCGACCGCGCCGCCGCGTCCGGGCACGGCGGCAGCGGCTACGCTGCGTTGATCGAGCAGTTCCGCCAGCCCTCGGAGGTGCGGCCGTGACCGAAGAACCGTTCGACCCGCGTGCGCTGCTCGCGGAGACCCCGATCGCCGTCCTCGCGACCATCAAGTCCGACGGACGACCCCAGCTCTCCCCGGTCATGCACCACTACGACCGGGAGAACGAACTCCTGTACGTCTCCATGACCGAGGGGCGGGCCAAGACCGCGAACCTGCGGCGCGACCCCAGGGCCGCGCTGGAGGTCACCCGCGCCGACGGGTGGGCGTGGGCCACGGCGGAGGGCTCGGTGACGCTGACCGGGCCGAGCACCGACCCCCGCGGTCCCGAGGTCGACGCGCTGGTGGAGTACTACCGCCGCGCGGCGGGCGAGCACCCGGACTGGGAGGAGTACCGGACGACCATGGTGTCCGAGCGCAGGGTGCTCATGACGTTGTCGGTCGAGCACGTGTACGGCGCGAAGATCCGCTGACCGCGCGTCGCGGCGGCCATGGGGGACGACACCCACGCGCCCGGTGGAAGGGCGCGGGTGGAGGCGGTGCGAATGGGTGCCCGCACCGATGGCCGCCGCCGCGCCGGACCGGCACGATGGGGTTCGTGAGGAGCTGTCGAACTCCACGAAAGGGGTGGCGCCTCGTGGAAGCGCTGCGCAGCACCGTGCCCGGCTCGGGGGTCGTGCACCACTTCACCACCCGCGCGGGACTGCACCTCGGCGTGCTGGTCGATCCCGACGAGCGGCGCACGCTGCTGGTCTACGGCTCGGACGACCCGGATCGGCCCGCGCACGCCGTGGTGCTGGACCCGGACGAGGCCGACCAGGTCGCCGAGGTCCTGCGCACCCGTTCGCTGGCCGAACGGCTGGCCGCCCTGGAACGCCGACTGGACCAGGTGGTGCCGGAGGCCCGGTGACCCGGCCGGGAGGGGGACCGCCTCACGCCGTGCTCACCAGCGACATCGGCTCCCGGTACGCCTCGGCCGTGCGCTCCTCCCCCGCGGTCTCCTCGTCCGCCTCCCGCGCCCACGCCGCCAGCCTGGGCGCCAGCAGCTCGTACAGCTCCGGGTCCAGGGCCATGCCGGTGTGGGTGCTCCTGACCTCGACGCACTCAGCGCACGGGTCGGCGCACAGCTTCGGCGGCGCGATCACGTCGTTGGGCGAGAACACCGCGAGGGCGGGCACCTCCAGCGGCCTGGCCATGGCCTCCGAGTTGGTGTCGTAGCAGTCGCCCGCGAAGCAGTCCTGGTCCAGCAGGCCCGGCAGGCCCGCGGCGGACAGCCGCGCCAGCAGTCGCGCCACCCGCACCACGCTCGGGTGCGCGCCCAGGGTGTCCAGCACCGGGCTGCCCACCATCACCAGGCCGCGCACCAGCTCCGGCCGCCGCACCGCGAGCAGCCTGGCCAGGCCGCCGCCCCGGCTCTGGCCGAACAGCACGACCGGCCCGCCCGTGGCCTCCGCGTGCGCCAGCAGCCGTTCCTCCAGTCGGTCCACCAGCTCCGTGGTGCACCCGACGTTGAGCCCGATGCGCGCGCCCGCGGGCACGTAGCCCCGGTTGCGCAGCCAGGTGCTGGTCAGGCGCAGGCTGAGGTCCCCGAAGCCGAACCCCGGCACGAGCAGGACACCGACGCCCCGTCCCTCGTCCGGGTCGTCGGCCCGCCACGCCGGGTGCGCCAGCAGGCGCGGTATGTCCAGCATGGCCACCAGGACCTGTTCCCTGGCAGCGGCACGTGCTGCTTCCACTACGCCCATAGCAACACCTCCACGTCCGGGCACCCGGGGTTCCCGCCCGATGGGGTGATTGAACCTCCGCACGGTGTTCGTTTGCCAACGCGCGCCCCGGGAACCTCTGTCCTATGTGGTTGTGGAGGCCGCCCGGTGTGTACCGCCCGCAGGACGACACCTGGCTCATGGCCGAAGCTCTGGCGGAGGCGGGCATCCCGCGCGGTGCGCGGGTGCTGGACGTGTGCACGGGCACCGGCGCGCTGGCGGTCGCCGCCGGCCGGGCCGGTGCGGGCGAGGTGACCGCGGTCGACCGGTGTCGGCGCGCGGTGGCGGCGGCGTGGGTGAACGGGCGGTTGCGCGGTGTGCCCGTCCGGGCCCGGCACGGCGACTTCGGCGACCTGGTCGGGACCGGCGAGTTCGACGTGGTGACCGCGAACCCCCCTTATGTGCCCAGCACGACCGTGCCCAGGCGTGGTTGCGAGCGGGCCTGGGACGCGGGCGCGCAGGGGCGCGCGGTGCTCGACCGGCTGTGCGCGGTGCTGCCGCTCCTGTTGGCGGCCAGGGGGATGGGCCTGATCGTGCACTCCGAGCTGTGCGACGCCGACGTCACGCTGCGGCAGTTGCGCGGCGGCGGGCTGAAGGCGGCCGTGGTCGCGCGGCGGACCATCCCTTTTGGACCGGTCATGCGCGCCCGCGCGCCGTGGCTGCTCGAACGGGGGCTCATCGAAGAAGGTCAGCAGCACGAGGAATTGGTGGTGATCCGTGCCGACGCAGCGTGACGCGCGCAAGGTGACCGTCGTGCCCGGCGGGCCCCTCCTGGTGGAGGGGCCGGTCGAGGTGCGGATGGAGGACGGGACGGTGGTGAGCTCGGACCGGTTCGTGGTCGCGGTCTGCTCGTGCCGCCGCAGCAAGCGCTACCCGCTGTGCGACACGAGCCACCGCAAACGCCGCTAGGACCCGAAGGGCTGGAGGGGCAGGCGCAGCGCCGTCTGCCCCTTTTCCCACGCCCGCAACAGGTGCTCCCCCAGGCGTGCCTCCAGCAGTTCCGTGGCCTGCACGCCGAACACGACGGACTCGGTCAGCTCCGGCTCGCGGTCGAGCAGGTCGCCGATCACGTCGCGGCGCATCACCTGCTCGTGCACGGCGTCCGCCTCGATGTGCTCGGTGAAGAACTCGACGCAGTCCGGGTGCGCGTCGAGGCGCTCCAGCGCCTTGGCCATCCTGGCGGCGCTGGGCGCGGTGCTGATCTCGGCGGCGGCGAAGTGCCCGACCAGCGCACCGCGCAGCGACCGGCGCAGGCCGCACATCGACATCAGGTTCACCGTGGCGAGCATGGCCGCGGGCGCGTGCTCCAGGTAGTGCAGGTAACCGTCGTCGAGACCGGCGCCGACGAGGAGGTTCGCGAACAGCTTCGAGTGCATGCGGTCGTCGCGACCGCCGCCGAACTCGTCGAACTCCACCGCCACCAGCGCGGCCTTGGCCTTGCCGCGCAACCTGGGGATCACCCAGGCGTGCGGGTCGGCCTCCTTGAGGTGGTAGATGGAGCGCAGCGCGAAGTACTCGCGCACCTGCCACCACTCGCCCCGGTCCTTGAGGAAGTGGCTCACGCCGGCGCCGTCGACCGGTTCGACCAGCAGTTCGTCCAGCACGCCGGTGATGTCGGCGCCGCCCGGCACGTCGGCGCGCAGCGCGTCGAGGAAGACGCGTTCCAGCACGGCCCGGAAGCGCAGCAGCTCCGGTTCCCACTCCCAGTCCTCCGCCACGTCCGCGAAGCCCTGGTAGTGCAGCTCGTAGCAGACGTGCAGGGCCAGTTGGAGGTCCTCGCCGTACGGGTCGGCGGTGACGTCCGACGGCAGGTCGACGGCGGGCGGAACGCCGCGCAGGGCGTTCAGCACCGCCGCCGACAACGGCCCGCGCGGCGCGGGCAGCACGGCCGTGTCGACGGCCCGGTCCAAAGAGGTCATGCGCGTTGACTACCCACTTTCGGTGATGATGCACGTGAGCAGGTCCACGGCGGCCTCGGGGCCGCCGGCGGTCCGCTGCCGCCGCGCGCCCGTGCCGCCGTCCCGCACCTCGCGCAGCAGCGGCAGCACCACGTCGCGGTCGTCGCCCAGCTCGTCGGACACGTGCGCCACCAGCGCGTCGACCAGCTCCAGCGCGGGCACCCGCCGACCGGCGACCGGGTCGACGCCGGGACCGCCCAGGCCGTGGCGGGCCGCCGACCACACCGCCGCCGCCAGCACCTGGTCGTCCAGTTCCGGCGGCGGCGCGCCGGAGGCCAGCGCGGTGCGCACCAGCGCCCCGGTCAGGCCGGCCTGGAGCACGGCGTGGGCCGCGGTGGCGGCGGTGTCGGCGACCCGCACCTCCACCGTCGGGTACCGGGGCGACGGGCGGGCCAGCCAGAACGTCTGGGCGGGGTCCACCAGCACGCCGCAGTCGACCAGCCGGTCCACCGCGGCGTCGTGCTCGGCCGCGGTCTTGAAGTACGGCGTGACCCCCGAGCCGGGGAACTTCGCCTGCTCCAGCATCCGCCAGCTCGCGTACCCGGTGTCGCGGCCCGCCAGGAACGGCGAGTTGCCGCCCAGCGCGAGCAGCGTGGGCAGCCACGGCCGCAGGTGGTTGACCACGTGCACGGCCGTGTCGCGGTCCGGCACGCCGACGTGCACGTGGCAGCCGCAGCACTGGTAGTCCGAGACCTGGCCGCGGTAGGCGTCCTCGATCGCGGTGAACCGCTCGCCCCGGCTCAGCTGTGGCGCCGGGTCGGCCAGCGGTGGCGTGCCGGTCGCGACCAGGCGCAGCCCCTCGGCGCGGGCCGCCCGGTCCAGCGCCCGGCGGCCCGACACCAACTGCTCACCCAGTTCCCGCAGGTCGGCGCAGACGCCGCTGGCGAACTCGACCTGCGTGCCGACCAGCTCGCGGTGCACCTTCGCCCCGGCGGGCAGCTCGTGCGGCGCGACGCGCGCCAGCACCTCCTCCGCCCGGGCCGCGGGCCGCCGCGTCGCCGGGTCGACCAGCAGGAACTCCTCCTCGACCCCGATCGTCATCAGGCGAGGTCGTGCCGTTCCAGCGGCTCGGTGGCCGGCCCCTCCAGCACGTTGCCGTCCACGTCGAACCGCGAGCCGTGGCACGGGCAGTCCCAGCTGCGCTCGGCGTCGTTGAACCGCACCAGGCAGCCCAGGTGGGTGCAGCGCGCCGACACGGCGTGCACGCCGCCGTCCTCGTCGCAGAACACGCCGAGCTTCTCGGTGCCGTGCTGCACGATCCGCGCCTCGCCGAGCGGCACCTGCGCCGTCGAGTCGACGTCCGCGGTCCGCAGGCGGTCGCCGACGAAGTCCGCGGCGACCTTGGCGTTCATCTTGGCCAGGGTGGGCGTGGACTTCAGGGACAGCCGGTGCGGGCTGAACCGCTCGGCCCAGGCGTTCTCCCGGTCGCGGAGCAGGTCGCTCAGCACCATGGCGGCGATCGTGCCGCTGGACAGGCCCCACTTCTGGTAGCCGGTCGCGCCGTAGAGCCGCCGGTTGCCCGGCGTGTAGGGGCCGATCATGGGCAGCTTGTCGTAGGGCACGGCGTCCTGGGCGGACCACAGGTGGGTGATCTCGGCGACGTCCCAGTGCCGCCGGGCGAACTTGACCAGCTCGTCGTAGGGCTGCCCCTCGTCCGAGCCGGTGGCGTGGCCCTGCCCGGACACGATCAGCCGCTCGCCGTCGGTGGACAGCGACCAGGACGGGCTGCCCGCGCTGATGGCCAGGCCCGTCGGCGGCTCGCCCGAGCGCAGGGTGGCCGCGACGCAGTAGGCGCGCATGGCCTCCAGGCGGGCGAAGTACAGGCCGCGGTCCAGGATCGGGTAGTGCGTGGCGATCACGGCGCGGTCGGCGACGACCGTGCCCGCCCCGGTGCGCACGCGGACCCGGTCGCCCTCCTCGACGCGCAGCACGCGGCTGTTCTCGTAGACGCGGCTGCCGTCGCCGTCGATCCGCTCGGCCAGCCCGCGCACGTACTTGACCGGGTGGAACACCACCTGGTCGTCCAGCCGCACCGCGCCCGCGACCTCGAACGGCACGCCCATCAGCTCGCCCCGGTCCACGACCACGGGCAGACCGGCCCGGCGCGCCGCCTCGGCCTCCCGCTCCACGGCGGGCAGCTCGTCCTCGGTGAGGGCGTAGGTGTAGGCGGGGCGGCGGCGCAGGTCGCAGTCGACGCCCTCGCCCTCGGCCAGCGCGGCGACGAACCCGACGGCGGCCAGGCTCGCGGCGGCGTAGTCGGACGCCGCGTCCACGCCCTGCTCGGCCACCAGCTTCGTGTACATCGTGGACTGGAGGGCGGTGACCTTGGCGGTGTTGTTGCCGCTGACGCCACCGCCGACCAGGTCGGCCTCGACCAGCGCCACGCTCAGGCCCGCGCGCTTGAGCAGCAGGGCCGTGGTCACGCCGGTGATGCCGCCGCCGACGACCGCGACGTCGACCGCGGTCTCGCCGGTCAGGGCTGGGTAACGCCCGTGGGTGATGGTCTCGGACCACAGCGAGTGCCGGGCCGTGGTGGTGGCTTCCGTCATGCCTGACCCATACCCGCGACGCCGATGTTCGAACCTGTGCCGATGGGATATCCAGGGCCCATGCGCACCTTCACCGACCTGACCGAGCTGACCGACCTGGTGGAGGAACGGATGCCCGCGACCGAGCTGTTCGTGCGCTGGTCGCGGGGCCCGGACGCGGACGGCGGGCGGTGCAGCCGCGACGGGCTGACCGGCGGCGCCCTGCCCGGCTTGTCGGCGAACTCGCTGGCCGTGGAGCCCTGGTGGGACGACCGGCCCCTGCGGCTGTGGGTGGCCCGCCGCCTGCACGACTACCGGCACCTGCGCGAGCGGCGCGGCGCGGGCACCCGGCCGTGGGTGCTGGAGGGCGCCGAGGTCGGGCGGGGACCGGACAACGAGCCGCTGGTGCGGTGCTCTCAACCGATCGGGTGGATCTCGGACGAGGTGCTCGCGGAGTGCGAGGACCTGGTCGTCACGCACGCCGCCTCGCCGTGGGGCCCGCTGGACCGGGAGGGCTGAGGCCCGTCCCGGCCCGCGGTCCGCCACGCGGGCGGCGAGGGCGTTCGCGGGGTCCCCTCGCCCCCGCGACCGCCGGGCCCCGGCGCCTCAGTGCCAGTACTCGGCACGGCGCCACAGCATGGCGAGCAGCATCAGCGGGAACATGACCACGTGCCCGGCCGTCATCAGCGCCGAGCCGGACAGCACCCCCAGCCAGTGCGGCACCAGCAGCGCGGCGAACGGCAGGAACATCGCGGCGGACATCTCCGCGACCCGGGGCCACGAGTGGCGGCGGACCCGCATCCACAGCGCCATCACGACCGTCATGTCGGTGGCCATGACCAGCGCGTGCACGTCCGCTCGCGCCACCCAGTCGGCGGGCCACAGCGGGGCGAGCGCCACCATGCCCACGAGCATGGCGACGACCATCTCCAGGTAGTGCCCGGCGAAGCGGGCGAGCTTGCGCCCGGTCGTGCGGGTCGGGCGGTCGGCGTGGGCGGTGTGGGCGGTGTGGGCGGTGGTGGTCATGACGGGCTCCCCCGGTGCGTTCGGCTGTCGTGGACGAGGATCGCCGCCCGCGCGGTCGGCGTCAGGTGCCGGAAGTCACGGTGGGGGTCATGTCCCGGCACACCCGTGCCGCCCCGGGCCATATCGCGGGCGTGGTCGTCGAACGGGTCACCGGCCGGTCCTGCGCGCAGGAGATCACGCACCGGGTCCTGCGGCCGCTGGGCCTGCGGAACACCTCC